>CAZHFJ010000046.1:0-6119 GCA_964531145.1 uncultured Candidatus Saccharibacteria bacterium
CCAGTGTACCATTTTTTATTGGCCAACTGTCCAAGAGGTTAATCATCATCTCCAATAAACCAAAAAATCACCCGCTTCACTTCGCTCAGTGTAAACTGGGTGATTTTTCTATTCCTTGGACTTTACAGACTTTTGACTTTATGGACTTTATGGACTAGCGCAATTTTCTGCGAATAAATGCCGGTACCTCTAATTCGCTTTCTTCTTTCTCCTCAGTAGGCTCTTCCGGTTTTTCTTCTTTGGGCTCGAAAGTATCAAAATCTGGTTGTTCCTCAAGGATTTTATGATCATCATGAGTTATCATCTGTGATGGCGGAATTTCTGTTGATCCTGTTGGGGAAATTGGTGGTCGCTTGTGCAATTTAGTATTATCCGTCTCAAATCCGGTGGCAATAACAGTAATCTTGACCTCGCCCTGCATCGCTTCATCAATAATGGCACCAAAAATTATATTAGCATCAGGATCGGCAGCTTCAGTAATCGCTTTTGCCGCTTCATCAATCTCGTACATTCCCAAATCAGGGCCGCCAGTGATATTGAAGAGGATACCTTTGGCGCCATCAATTGAAAGTTCGAGTAATGGCGAGTCGATGGCCGCCCGAGCAGCTTCTATCGCCCGATTGTCTCCACTACCGCGACCAATACCCATTAGTGCGGAGCCGGCATCAGCCATAATCGCTTTAACATCAGCAAAATCAACATTAATAATACCGTGCAGAGTGATCAAATCAGCAATACCTTGGACGCCTTGTCTAAGGACATCATCAACAATGCCAAAAGCATCAAACAAGGAAGTCTTTTTATCAATAACTTGAAGCAGTCGATCATTTGGTATGGTGATTAGAGTATCAACTTTGTCTCTCATCTCATTGATGCCAAGCTCGGCGATTTTCATTCGACGCTGGCCCTCAAAAGAAAATGGTTTGGTGACAACAGCAATTGTCAAGGCCCCGAGCTCCTTAGCAATTTCGGCAATAAAAGGTCCTGCGCCAGTACCTGTGCCGCCACCGGCACCAAAAGTAACGAAGACCATATCGCCGCCCTTAAGAGCCTCATAGACCTCTTCTTTGTTTTCCTCAATTGCCTTCCGGCCGATTTCTGGATCAGCCCCAGCGCCTAGACCACGGGTAGTCTCCTTTCCGATCTGGATTTTAATTGGGGCCTCATTGAATGCCAAGGCCTGAGCATCAGTATTTATAGAAACAAACTCGACTCCTCGAAGTTTTGAATTTATCATTCTAGTGATAGCGCTACCACCTGATCCGCCCACACCGACAACCTTAATCAGAGCGAACCCCTCCATCTCGGATCGTTTATCCATGGTTACTCCTTGTTGAGATTTTGGCATCTTTTAGTATATATTAACAGCTATTATAATAAACTAGTCAAGCCTTACGGGTATTTTTATGGCAGAAAATGACGAAAAGTATTTTTTATTTTATCAATTACACCGCTGATTTCAGGCACAGCGGTTTTTCTACTCATTGCAAGATTACCAGATTCCATTCCCCAGAGCATCAGCCCAGCACTTGTAGCATATACTGGATCAGAAATGTTGTCAACAACACCAGAAAGCTCCACAGCCGGTTTGCCGATCTGAATCGGAAGCCTAAGAGTATTTTTGACCATCTCAGTAATACCTTCGAGTTTTGCTCCGCCGCCAGTTAAGACTACTCCTGCAGGCAACATCCCTTCTCTGTTGATTGATCGTAAATCGTCACGAATCAGGACAAAGATCTCGTTAAGTCTTGCCTCAATAATTTCCGCCACATATTTAATGCTGGCTGAGCCGGTTTCCGCTTTGTCAAGCTTTGAAAGATCTATTTCCTCTTTTTCATCAATCTTTTCAGGTGAGGCATAGCCGTATTTAATCTTGATAATTTCAGCGAGCGTAATATTAGTTCGCAAACCGATAGCAATATCATTAGTAATATGGCCTGAACCAATTGGCAGAACTCCGCAGTGGATTAGATCGCCCTCTTCAAAAACAGCATAAGATGTAGTTCCGGCACCAATATCAATTAAGATTACACCAATTTCACGCTGCTGGCGGGTTAGCATTATCTTTGCTGTTGCCAGAGGAGAAAAGATAAGATCAGCGATAGAGAGGCCTGCTTGAGTGATGCAGCGATTCAAATTTTTAATTGCTGAAAGCGAGCCAGAGATAACATTGGTATCGACTTCAAGCCTGATACCTGACATCCCCACCGGATCGGGTATTCCCTCCTGACCATCAATCGTGAAAGTCTTTGGAACAACGTGCAAGACTTCTCTATTTGGTTGATTTGGCACGGCCCGGGCGGCTTCTATCGCTCGCAAAGCGTCAGCTTCAGTGATTTCGCCATCGGATTTTGCTACAGCAATAACTCCCTTGCTGGTCTCAGATTGTATATGGGAGCCGTTGATGCCAACAATCACACTACCGACTGAAGAGTCACACATTCTTTCAGCTTCTTCCAAAGCAGCGGAAACCGCTGAAACTGTTTCCTCAATATCAATAACTACCCCTTTCCTTACACCGTTGCTTGGGGCCTTACCAACTCCCAAAATATCAATTATACTTTCGCTCGAAGAGCCGATACAAACAGCAACTTTTGATGATCCAATATCAAGTCCCGCCGAGATTTGTTTTTTTACCACTAACCCTCCCTCAGGAGAATATTAAAAGGCTTATCTTAAATCAGTTTATCTAAAGTTTGTTCTTTTTGCAAGCTTGCTACCTAGATAATTAACTTGCCGAAGTATGGGAGAAAGATAAGTACTGTCACCGCCAAAGCAATAATTGCTGAGATCAGAACCGCGCCTGCCATGGCGTCTTTTATAAACTCAGCCGCTGCAGAATTTTCTGGTTTAACAATATCCAAAAGCTTCTCAATCGCGGTATTAGTGATTTCCATTGCTACAACTAGAACGACGGCAAAAAACAGAATAATTGCTTCTATTCTGGAGATAGAGAGAATATAAGCCAGAACTGCAACCAAGATGGCATAAATTAAATGGACTCTGGCATTTTGCTCGGTTTTTAGCAGATTGACGATTCCCTTGGAAGCATAAAGAAAACTTTTGAAGAGCTTTGGAAGACTAAATTTTTGATAAATCATTGATCTTCCTTTTCCCGACGCTTTGGTCGGGACTCCGACATCCCGCTTTGCGGGATCGTCGGAGCTATTTTCATTATTTTATCTTCAGCTGCCTGCCATTTTTTCAAATTCTTTTCATGATCAAATCCAAGTAAATGTAGCATCCCATGGATCAAAAGTTCCTCGCAACTCTCCCTGCTCTCATTAGCGACCTCTGGTGAGATGAAAATTGTGCCCAGGACTTGTTCCTTAGCATTGGGCAGAAAATTTTGCGGGAAGGATAAAACGTCTGTTTCACGAGAAACCTGACGAAAATCGTGATTGATAGAGAAAATTGTTTTTTTTGTTACAAGAAAAATCTCAACAGTTGATCTTAGCTTATCACTATCCAGCTCCCTGATACAAAGTTCGGCTAAATGTTTAGCTTTCTTTGCGTCTAAGATTTCACCCGCAAGGCCCCTATCTTTATGGAGGTCAATTTTGATCATTGTCAGCGATATAAATTCTTTGATGATACATTAAGGAGAGTGTGTCGATGAAACTAGTACGAATTTTTTGCAGCTCTGTCTCAGAAATCCTGAGATTGTGAAACTGTTTCTCGGCAATTTTATCTTCGATAATTTTGTCAACAATTTCTGAGATCCTCGCTCGATCCAAGATTTTTGCGCCTTTGGTCGCTGCTTCAACGCAATCTGCGAGCATAATAATTGCCGATTCTATCGTTTGCGGTTTAGGCCCGGAATAGCGGAAATTATTCTTCTCGGGAATGCCAAATTCCTTTGCTTCTTCGTAGAGGAATCGAGCCAGAGTTGAACCGTGATGCTCGGCAATAATGTTGCTTATCTCTTCCGGTAATCTGTAATGCTGGGCAATTTCTACACCTTTTTTTGTATGTGAAGTAATAATCTTTGCCACTTTGTAAACTTGCCCCAAACTTTTGAATTTTTCCTTCGCTTGACTTTGATTTTCAATATAAGTTTCAGGGTGAATTAATTTTCCGATGTCGTGATAATAGCCAGCGATTCTCGCTAGTGTTGAGTCAGCTCCAAGAGCTTTTGCCGCCTTCTGGCCAAGATTGGCAACTGAGATTGAATGATGATAACTGCCAGGAGCTTCAGTCGAGAGTCGAACAAGCAAAGGATGATTTAGATTCTCAAGCCGTGAGTAGCGCTTTATTAAAGAGATGCCCTCACTAATAGTTGGTGAAAGGTATGTCAGTATCAGAGCGATTGCTACTCCTGAAGCCAGTGATGATAAGGCAAGGAGGACGATTAGTTTAGTGATATTTCTAGTATAAGTATAGAGTACCGGAAGAATAAATGCCGAGGAGAAAAATAAAATTATCAAGAACAGTGTTAAAACAAAGAATAAAAAATATTTTTTTGATACTTTATTCATAATATCCTTGAAGCATGAAATACAATGAGCATATTGCTTTTACGCCAGCCGGCGCCGGCTATAAATCTATGGTGGTAAAATTCGTTGATGGATAATAAGTAGTGTCCCATTGATAATCAATAACCAAACGGCAAGGGCGGGAGTGGCAGGCTGGAGACAAAAGCAATGTGCTAATAAAGTATTTCATGATAAAAAAATTATTTAGAGAGAAGTTCTTTAACCTTGGTGGATACCTGGCTGCCATCAGCACGGCCGGCAACTTGTGACATAACGCGGCCCATTACCTTACCCATATCAGCAGGAGTTGTGGCGCCGACCTCAGAAATTGCTGCTTCAATAATTTTTACAATCTCCTCAGAAGATAATTGCTGCGGCAGATATTTTTTAAGAATTTCAGCCTCACCACGCTCTTTCTCAGCCAGTTCTGCTCTGCCGCCAGAAGTATAACTTTCGATCGAGTCTTTTCTCTGTTTAATTTCACGCTGAATCAGCCTGATGGCGTCATCATCAGTCGCAGTTTTTTGTTCCCCTATCTCAAAATTTTTAATTGACGATTTCAACATGCGCAAAACTGAAAGTTTTTCAGCTTCCTTATTTTTGAGCGCATCTTTAAAATCGGTATCAATTTGATCTATTAGAGACATAATACTCCCTTCGATCGTAAGTTAATAACTTATAACGAATAATTTAGAACAATGGATTGATTTAATAGCCTTGTTTAATCCTGCGACGTTCGGTTTTGCGCATTGCGGAAATCCGGCGCTCCCCCCTATTTGGTTCTTTCTCAAAATAGCGATTTTTTTTGGCTATGGTTAAAATGCCGCTTTGCTGGATTTCTCGGTTAAAGCGGCGCAACAGCGATTCAAATCTTTCATTGCCTTTGCGTTTGACTTCTATCAAGTGTATCACCTGCCTTTCGAAATTGGTTTTTATGGCTTTATCATAGCGAAAAACAACGAATTTAGCAAGTATTTGTATTGGCTGAAATCTTTTCGACTACCACAAAGTAGCAATCACCAGCTTTTTGTTATAGTGATAGCATAATTGTTAACATAACCATCAGATAAATTTGAACGGTCGTTCAAAATCATGTGATGATGTTATCTAAATATAATTCTGATTCGCCTTTGTCTATAACGCCGTGGTGAAATTGGGAAATTATTTTGTAAATATTTCTGCCAATTCTTTTTCATCCACTGCTTCTGGCGTTTTTCCAGCGCGGCCAAGTCGCGCTTTTTTAGCTCTTTCCGGATTACCCCGCCTTTGTGCGGGTGGCGATGTTTTTGCGGCAGAGGCGAATTAAAGCCGTGAGCATAGTGAGAAAGTTCATGAACAATTACGGCGTCAACGATAAAAAGAGGAATTTTTTCATCTTTAAACAAGCCGTTGATGACAATGATCGTGGTAAAATCACTTTTAAAATGATCGGCAATTCGCCAGCCGGCGGACGACTGCTCTTTTTTGATACACCCAAGTTGCCGCCTCGAGCGCCGGCCCCATTTGATTTCAATCTGATTGGGTGCCTCAAGATCGGCAAAATATTTGCGATAAATATATTCAAATCGATTTTCCAACCATTCTTGGTTTCGCATGCAATTATCATAACTGAAAAAGAAAATCGAAAAAACCCTTGACAAAATA
>CAZHFJ010000047.1:0-5994 GCA_964531145.1 uncultured Candidatus Saccharibacteria bacterium
GGATTTTCACGGATAAAAACCTTCCAATCCGTGCCCATCCCTGTCTGCCGACAGGCAGGCGTGTAAAGAATCCGTGTAAGAATATCAATATGAAACGTTACCTCTCAAAACTCCTCCCCCAAAAAACCAAAAACCGCTTCCACAAACTCCAAGCCGGCTGGTTTAATTTCATCTCTGGCCAGCCGTCAAAAAAGATCAAGCTGATTGGCGTTACCGGCACCAAAGGCAAAACGACGATCTGTAATTTGATCGCTGCAATTTTTGATGCCGCCGGCGAAAAGTGCGCGATGGAAACAACAATCAATACCAAAATCGCCGAAACCACCACTATGCACACCGAAAAATCTCGCTGGGTAACCACGCCGCCGGCAGCAGTAATTAATAAATTTTTAAAGAAAGCGACCAAGGCAGAGTGTAAATACGCAATCCTTGAAGTCACCTCACAGGCTATTGATCAATACCGAGTTCGGGGGCTGAATTTTGACATTTTGGTTTTTTCGAATCTTTCACACGATCATCTTGATTATCATGGGACAAAAGAGAATTATCTAGCAGCCAAATTGAAAGTTTTCAAGGATAATCCAGATGCTACAGCAATTATCAACATTGATGACCCGGCGGCTCCAACCTTTCTAGAGGCAAAAAATAAACATCAGATTCCTTATTCGGTCAAAAAACCGACTGACCGGAGTTTAGTTGCCAGAAAGATCCTCCCGAACCCGACTGGCAGCATCTTCACCGCAGTTTTTGCCGGCAACCAAACTACAATCGATCTACAAATTCCCGGGATGTTTAATGTTTCAAATGCGCTAGCGGCAATTGCCGTTGGTGTTGCTTGCGGCATCGAAATGGAGAAAATCAAATACGGGTTGGAGGAAGTGGCTGGCATTCCAGGCAGGATGGAGCGAATAAAAGTTAGCCCGAAGCAGGATTTTGAAGTGATTGTTGATTACGCTCATAATCCGGATTCGCTAAAAAATGTTTATGAAACAATTCGTGACGCGCTTTCAAAGCGCGGCGGTCGAATTATTGCCGTGCTTGGCGCCACTGGCCGACGCGACAAAACCAAGCGGCCAATTATGGGTGCTCTGGCCGGCAGATTCGCTGATGCAGTTTTTGTCACCAATGAAGATCCATATGATGAAGACCCGATGGAAATAATTGATGCGGTTGCTGCCGGAATTTTGCGAGGCAAAAAAGGCAAATGGCGTCTGAACACTAATTACTGGAAAATTTTAGATCGCCACGAAGCAATTTCAAAAGCAATCAAAATGGCTGGGCATGGGGATATTGTCATGATCACTGGCAAGGGTGCCGAGGAAGTGATGGCTATAGGTGAAAATAAATTCGAACCATTTTCTGATCGCCGAGTAGTAAAATACGAACTGTCAAAGCGATTCAAAACCTCGATTGCCGAGGAATAAGTTGAAGAAACCACACATCTGCCTGCCGGCAGGCAGGGATTTTTTACACAGATAAGACACTGATAAATTCATTTAAATCCGTGTCATATCCGTGTATTAAGATCCGTGTAGTTAGGGAGGTGTCTAGATTGACAGACCAAAATGATGCGACTGATCAAGAAACCGACTGGGTCATTGTTGTCTGCCTCTTTCTTTTCTTCGCATTGCTGCTAACCGGCAGCGTTCTGACCGCGATTCGTCTTGTCAAAGCCGGCGACCTACCCCCCGTTGCTGTCGGCATTGTGATCGCCTTCTTAGCCCTGCTGGCATTCTATGTCTGGCTGGACAAACGGTTCGGCCACAAATGGTCAACGGGTGGCTATCACTACCTTCATCGCTCCGACTAACATTGCCGGGGCGGTTTTTTTGCTATAATAATTATGTCGCATAATAATATAATCGCGATAGTCAAAAGTCCGTAAATTCTTTAAAATCGAAAGTCAAAGGATTTATTCATTGTACTTTATGGACTTTATGGACTTTTAACTATATAAAACCAGTGTTGCGCAATTCGTCATTGCGAGGCCAAGGGCCGTGGCAATCTATTAAAAAGATTGCTTCGCTGTCGCTCGCAATGACAGACCTGGGGAATTACGCAACAGTGATATATAAACTATGTCTGATCTCTGGCAATTAAAAAGAGAATTTCTTGAATACTCCGAATTGGAGAAGGGCCAATCGCTTTTAACTGTGGCTAATTATGATCGGTACCTAAGCAAATTCCTCAAATGGATTGAGGAATTTGAAGCTAACAGCTTGAAGCTTAAAGCTGACAGCTTAGAAAACCAAGAAGAAAATAAACTTTTGCCAGAAACAATAACGGAAGAAAAAATTAAAGAGTATCGCTTATACCTCAACCGCCTATTTAACAAATATGGACGGCCGCTGGCAAAATCAACGCAAAATTACCATATCATCACCCTCCGGGCATTCTTAGGATTTCTGGCGCTGCGCGGAATTAAATCTCTGCCGCCGCAAAAAGTTACTTTGGCAAAAAGCCAGGAGCGAAAAATTGAATTTTTAGAAGCGCAGGATATTATTCAGTTGTTAAAAATGCCAAAGCTGGATTCTTTTAAAGGTTTACGCGACCGACTGATTTTAGAGCTTTTGTTCTCTACTGGGCTTCGGGTTTCTGAATTAGTGAATTTAAATATCGCTGATATTAATTTGGAGCGTGATGAAATTCCGGTTCGCGGCAAAGGCGGTAAAGTTCGAGTGGTTTTTTTATCTGATTCCGCTCACCAGATTTTGGAAAAATATCTGGCAGCGCTTGGTGGATCTGAACCTTTAATTATTAATAAAATTGGCGGCAAACGCTTAACCGTCCGCTCGATCGAACGAATTGTCGGCAAATACGCCCGGGCAGCCGGCATTACTAAACATGTCTCACCGCACACTTTGCGTCACACTTTTGCCACCGATCTTTTGATTAACGGCGCCGATTTACGCTCAGTTCAATCGCTTCTCGGCCATGCCAATGTTTCAACGACGCAAATTTATACTCATGTTACCGACCAACATCTGCGCGAAGTTCACCAGGCGTTTCACGGAAAGCGGACTCAAGAAAATGACGAAGTCCGAAATCCGAATGACCTGCCTGCGACTCGACTGAGCTCGCCGAAGTCCGGCAGGCAGGCGAAAAATTAATAAATGATCAAATGCCCAAACTGTTTTTCTTCGGCATTCTTAATTCTGGTTTCGTCATTTGTTCGTCATTGGTCATTCTGGTTTCGTCATTGTTTAATCTTCATGTTTATTCTGTGTAGTTACTTCCGCTTAATTTTCTGCTAGAATTTAGAGGCAATGGATTCTTTTCTTGACAATTTACGACTGCTTGATCGCGAGGCATTTTTTTACCTTAACGACGTGGCCAGACATAGTCATTTTTGGCGGGAGTTTTTTCATATTTTCGCCGATTATGGGATAGTTTTGATTGTTCTTGGCCTAATTTATCTGATTGTCAGAAATAGGATTAATGCTTTTTTCGCCGCCGCTCTGGCAATGATCCTAAGTACAATTATCACTTTCCTGATTTATCTTATCTGGCAACGGCCACGGCCATTTGTCACCTATGCTGATGTCAGCAAATTAGCCGCCCATACTTCTGTCAACTCTTTCCCCTCTGGCCACACATTTTTGTCATTTGCGATTGCCATGGTTGTTTTGCTTTATGGCCATAAAAAGCTCGGCATTCTAATGTTTGCCATCGCCATCCTCATCGCCGTTTCCAGGGTTGCTTCCGGAGTCCATTACCCCTCAGATGTTATTGGCGGCGCAGCAATTGGCATACTTTCAGGTATTTTGTCATATTGGTTTATGGAGAGCTTCGAAAAATTCTGGGAAGAGAACTCAGCCGGAAGCTGAGAATTTAAAATTTTCAATTTTCAATTTAAAATGAATGTTTCAATATCTCAATGTTTAAAACATTTTAAATTTAGATTTTTAAATTTATTTTAAATTTTAAATTTTAAATTAATGAATTTTCTTCATGCAATAATACTTGGTATCATCCAGGGGGTCGGAGAGTTTTTGCCGATTTCCTCATCTGGACATCTTGTGGTCATCCCCTATATCTTTGGTTGGGATTATCAGGGGCTAAACTTTGATGTTGCCTTGCATTTTGGCACAGTGTTAGCTCTGATCACTTTTTTCTGGAAAGATTGGATGAGTATAATCTCTAATGCAATATCGACGGACGACGCCTGCCTGCCGGACAGGCAGGGACGACGCCTGCCTGCCGGACAGGCAGGGACGACGGATTACCCCAATAATCTCCTTTGGGTTATTCTTATCACCTCTATTCCAGCAGCCATTGCCGGCTATTTTCTAAAGGATTTAGCCGAACACGCGCTGCGAAACTCACTTCTAGTGGCAATATTTTTAGCTTTTTTTGGAATTATTCTCTGGCTGGCTGACGCTGGGGATATTGGAAAGAAAAAAATCTCCGAGATCGGCTATATTCGGGGCTTCACTATCGGTATCGCCCAAGCCATGGCTCTTTTCCCCGGAGTTTCCCGAAGTGGAGTGACAACCACTGCCGGAATGTTCTTTGGCCTCGACCGCAAAAGTGCCACTCGTTTCAGCTTTTTAATGGCAACGCCGGTAATGATCGGTGCCTTTTTGCTGACTTTGCGCGATTTCCAGTTTTCCATAATTAATTTTGCCTTTATTATTGCTGTCGCTACCAGCGCGATCTGTGGCTTTCTGTCAATAAAATTCCTCCTTAAATTTCTCGAGCGACACGGCTTTGCCGGTTTCGCAATCTACAGGATAGCCTTAGCAATCTTAATCGTCATTCTTTACTTTAGCCGCTAGCTTATGGATAAAATTAAAAATTTTAAGCAAAAACAAAATCTCCATCATCTACCCAACAAACTGTTAAAAATTCTCCTGCTTATAATTGGTTCTCTGATTTTTCTCTATCTAGCCACTATTCCTTGGCGCGCTTATGTCTGCCGGAAAAACCTCGAGCAAGGTGAAAACTTGCTGGTTGAAAGGAAATATACCGAGGCTTTCGTTCATTTCCAAAAGGCTGAGATGCTGGAACCGGGCGATTGGAAATCAAAGCAGCGGCTAGAGCTGTCAAAAAAAGCCGCTAAAGACATCCTGGAACTTCGCCTTTTGCTGAAAGAAAAAAATCAGGATGAGCTCACGCAAATAATCTCCGATGCCGACTCAAAGGTTTGTAACCTAGAAACCGACCGAGTTCTGATAGACAAAGGCCTGGCCCAAGTTGCTCTCGTAAATCTTAAATTCTGCACCTCGGACGGCCCAAAAAATTACGATTCTTGGTTATTCCTCGGCATCACCAACCAAAAACTTTCCGAGGACAATTACATTTTCAAAGAATTAAAGCCCGACTATCGGGCCGAGGCAAAACGGGCGTTTGAAGAGGCATATAAAGTTGATCCGATCGCCAAAACCGCCCCAGAGTACTTAATTGAACTCTACAAAACCGACAACAACAGCGAGAAAGTTGATTATTGGCAGCATTTGTTAGATAATCTAAATAAGATTGAGAAATAAATCTCAATTCTTAAGTATCAATGATCAATCAAATCCCAAATTCTAATGTTCAAAAGAATTACGATTTAGAGAAAAGAACATCAGATTTTGCTGTTCGAGTCATCAGATTTTGTAAAGCAATCCGCCAAAATGTAATTACTGTACCGCTTATCAACCAACTAATTAGATCTGGCACAAGTATCGGCGCCAATTATTTAGAAGCCAATGAAGCAAACTCAAAGAAAGACTTCTGCTATAAAATTGCCATTGCTAAAAAGGAAGCTCGCGAAACAATGCATTGGCTCCAAATGATTATCGAAGCTGACAAATCAACAGAAAAAGTTGCTAATCAGCTGCACAATGAAGCTCACGAATTTGTCTTGATTTTCTCTGCTATAATCCGTAATTCCAAGTTAAATAAGAACAAATTATAATGTTCAAGCATCAATTTTCAATCAATTTCCAGTGCTCAAATATTAATGATCAGATGTTTAGAATTTGGAATTTAAGATTTGACTGAGCATTG
>CAZHFJ010000048.1:0-5749 GCA_964531145.1 uncultured Candidatus Saccharibacteria bacterium
TTTTTGGTAAAAATTTGCGTCTTTTTCTTAATTGATAATTACTTTTGCTTAATAAATAGCTGCTTCAGCGGAATCAAATTCGCTCCAATGTCAGAATCTAATATCATTAACAACAATTTAACTATCACATGATTTTGAACGGTCGTTTAAATTCATATGATAGTTGTGATATTATTAAGAAAATGAAAAAAACGACTAAAACGAAGATTGGGGACAAGCTGGTCAATATTACTATTGATCTGCTGGAATATTTTTACAATGTTGGCGGCAATACTTTTGATGCGACAATTAGCAAGCAGAAAGCTCGAGAAATTTTTTATGGAAATTATTACCAGACACACACCGAAGTTCCTTTCGCAAAATGGCTTTACCGATTGCGCGATCAGGGATATATTACTTATACGCCAGGATCTGATTCTTTTGAATTTACTTTAAAAACAAAAATGAAGCTAATTGATAAAATCGGCAATATCGCAGTTGAATCAATTTATTACCATTTTGTTTCATTTGATATTCCGGAAAAATTCAGCAAGGCCCGAAATGCATTCCGCCGGGCATTAAAGGCATTGGGTTTCAAAAGAATCCAAGACAGTTTTTGGGTAATAAACAAAGATGTTTATAGTTTTGTGCAGGAAATCGCTTTTGAATTGAAAGTGGAAAAATATATCGTAAATATTATCTCGGCCCAATCCGACATTGACGGAGTATTAAATAAGATGTTTATAAACTAACAATCACATGATTTTAAACGACCGTTTATTTTTATGTGATAGTTTAATACCATTCTTATTTAACTGCGAGCTCGGAGATATAATAATTTCACAATATTTGGGATGATGAAATAAATATGAAGATGAAATAAAAGTTAATAAATGCTTAATATGGTGAATTAAATACGACAACAATAGATACTCTGAGGATTACAATGGCTGATTTGTTTGATGAAAACCTAAAAATGGATGCACCTCTTGCTGACCGAATGCGGCCAGATGATTTTGCTGGTTTTATTGGTCAGGAGCACATTTTGGCGCCGGGAAAAATTTTGCGTAAAGCAATTGAGGCCGACAAATTATTTTCAATGATTCTTTGGGGACCGCCGGGTTCGGGAAAAACAACCTTGGCCCGGCTTATTGCTAACAAAACCAGGGCTCATTTTCAGCCGTTTTCGGCGGTTACCGCTGGAATTGCTGATGTTCGGAAATTTCTAGACGCCGCGGTCGAACGAAAGAAATTCCGCCAGCAAAAAACTATTCTTTTCGTTGACGAAATTCATCATTTTAATAAAACCCAGCAAGATGCTTTTCTACCGGCGGTTGAGGACGGGACAATAATCTTAATCGGCGCGACAACAGAAAATCCATCTTTTGAAGTCAACGCACCACTTCTATCGCGATCGCGAGTTTTCCATCTCCGGGAGCTGAAAGAAGTTGACATCCTCCGACTTTTAAAACGGGCAATAAAAGATAAAGAAAATGGCTTTGGCAAATTAAAAATTTCCTACGACGACAAAGCTCTGGCGCACATCGCTAAACTTTGTGAAGGTGATGCCAGAGATGCCTATAATGCAGTTGAATTGGCGGTTTCAACCTACCTGCCGGCAGGCAAGGCCACACGGAAAAAACAAGGAAAAATTCATATTGATCTCAAAACTGCTGAGGAGGCGATTCAAAAAAAATTTATTCGTTATGATAAAGAAGCCGATGGGCATTTCGACGCTATTTCGGCTCTTCATAAATCCGTTCGCTCCTCTGATGTTAACGCTTCTTTGCATTATTTGGCTCGAATGCTTGAAGCCGGCGAAGAGCCACTGTATATCGTACGACGGCTGGTCAGGGCTGCAGCCGAAGATATTGGCCTGGCGGATCCGTTTGCTTTGGTTTTGGCAATTTCAACCCAACAAGCCGTCCATTTTCTCGGTATGCCTGAGTCTAACGATATTGTCGCTGAGCTGGTAATTTATTTGGCAAAAGCGCCAAAATCTAGAGCTGTTGATGATGCATACGCAAAAGCAAAGGATGATGTGCAAAATCAACGTCTTGATCCAATTCCACTTGATATTCGTAACGCGCCAACGCAATTGATGAAAAATTTTGGCTTCGGCAAAGGATATAAACCCTATGGTAAAAAGGATCATCGACCTAAGAATCTTCATGAGCGAAAATATTGGCGAGAAAAACAGGAATAAGGTATAATAAATTATGAATTAGGGAAGTGTTTTTGATTTTGCCTAATACTTACCGCCTGATATTAAATAATAAATATAAAAAGAGAGGGGAAGATGTCCGATATTGAACTAGAAAAAGCTGATGGCGATGATAAATCTAAAAAATCAAAGCTGTCTTTCAAGGAAAAGCTTAAAAGATTCTGGTCGGTGCCAAGAAACCGCAGAATCGTAATAATTTCTGTTATCGGCTTAATTCTAATTGCTCTCGCTTTGGGCTTTTTCTTTATTTTGCGACCGGATTTGGGCGCGGATTTATCGTTGGATGTCAATAAAAAAGAGGAGTCGAAGCTCTATCAATCTCCTCTTGATGGCACTATGGTTTCCAAAGAAGACGCTGATCGTCATTCGTTGGGTATTATGGTTGAAAATCATGTTGACGCTAGACCACAACTGGGGCTCTCGGCTGCTAGCATCATTTACGAAGCAATTGCTGAAGGGGGGATAACCAGGTTTTTGGCGGTTTATGGCCCGAGAGGCGCAGAAACAATCGGACCTGTCCGCTCGGCGAGAACATATTATGTCGATTGGATTCGTGAGCTAAATGGTTATTATGCTCACTGCGGCGGAAATTACGACGCCTTAGAGTTGATTAAGAAAGTTGGAATTTTAGACCTTGATCAATTTCAAAATCCCTCCGCTTACTGGCGAGATTACTCGAGAAAAGTCAGCTCCGAACACACTGTGTACACCGCAACTTCAAAACTTTATCGCGTTGCTTCAGATAAAAAATATTCTGCGTCTAATACTTACACTCCTTACAAATTTAAAACTGAAGTGGGAGCAGAGGCCCGATCGACAGCTCAGACGATTATGATCAACTTTGGCAATGCTTCTTATAATGTTGAATATAAATATGACCCGACAAATAACCAGTATCTGCGTGAGCTAGCTGGCAAACCACATATTGATGCGGCTACCAATACCCAGCTTGTTGCTAAGAATGTTATAATACAAATAGCAAAGCGCTCATCAACAGTGACGGCAATTAATGAGCAAGGCTGGGCAATGGAAACTGTTGGGTCTGGAGAGGCGGCGGTATTTCAAGACGGAAAGGAAACAAAGGCGACTTGGAAAAAGGAAAATGATAATGCCAGAACTCGATTTTTTGATAAGGGAACCGGCGCAGAAATCCAATTTAATCCTGGGACAACCTGGATTGAGGTCATTTCTCCTGAATTATCTTATTCGGCAAAATAGTAAAAATTCTATAGTTTTAAGTTTTAAGCTTTAAATTTTAAGTTTCTTTTGCGGAGGCAATATGGCAAAAATACAAGGCATGCAGGCGCTAGAGGTGCTTGATTCTCGAAGCAACCCAACTATCTATGTCAAAACCGTATTTGACGATGGCTCTGTTGGTGTTGGTTATGCTCCCTCGGGGGCATCCACCGGTAAGTATGAAGCGCTAGAACTTAGGGATAATGATCCAAAACGATATGAAGGCAGGGGAGTATTAAATGCCATCAAGGGCATTCGAGAAAAAATTGCTCCGGCCCTTACAGGAATGGAAATTGATGATTTTCGAGCTGTTGACCAAAAAATGATTGAGCTAGATGGCACAGAGAACAAAAGCAATTTAGGCGCCAATGCCACGCTGGCAGTCTCAATCTCGGTTGCAGAAGCGCTGTCTAAAAGCAAAAAACTTGAACTCTTCGTCTTTTTGGCCGGATATTTTAATCCGGGGAATGACTCTTTTGCTATACCTCTGCCGTATTTTAACATTCTCAACGGTGGTAAACACGCTGTCGGCTCAACTGATTTTCAGGAATTTATGATTGTGCCAGTCAAATTTCCAAATTTTGCCGAAGCTCTTCGCGCTGGAACTGAGATCTATTATGCTTTGGGTAAAATTCTTCTTGAGAGAAATTATCAGCCTTTAGTTGGTGATGAAGGTGGATTTGCTCCGTCACTCTTTTCCAACGAGCAGGCGATGGAACTTTTAATGATGTCAATTAAAGAAGCTGGATACGCGGCTGGCGAGGAAGTTTTTATTGCTCTTGATCCTGCTGCCAGTCGCTTCTTTTACCAGGATATCTATCAGCTCCATCGGGAGAATCGTACCTTTACCACTGATGAACTTATTGATTACTATAAGGTCTGGATCGACAAATATCCGATAGTTTCTATCGAGGACGGTCTTAACCAGGATGATTGGAAAGGTTGGCAGAGATTAACTGCTGAGGTCGGCAGTCGTCTAGAAGTTATCGGTGATGATCTTTATACTACCAATAAGAATCGTTTGCAGATGGGTATCCAGCAGAAAGCTTCGAATGCAATACTGATAAAGCCAAATCAGATCGGTACCCTTTCAGAGACCATCGAGACAATTAATTTTGCCAAACAGAATAACATAAAATTTATGGTCTCTCACCGCTCCGGTGAGAACGAAGACACTTTCATTGCTGATTTGGCCGTTGCGGCTGGAGGTGGAATGATAAAAGCCGGCGCTCCTTGTCGCAGTGAGAGAACTTCAAAATATAACCGCTTGCTTGAGATCGAGACGCTCTTGGGCGAAAAAGCCAAATTCGCGACCAGAGATACGAGTCAGAATACGGGACTGCAATAAAATCAATGACGAAACTTCGTTCGAGTCTGAGCCTGAGGGTTCATCCCTCAGAGTCGAAGACAGAATGACTAATGACCTGCCTGCCGGCAGGCAGGCGAACAAATATCAAATGACCAAATGTCTAATAATTCAATTATTTTAGTCATTTGACATTCGGGTTTCTTAATTTTTTAGTTATTCTTAATTCGAATTTCGTCATTTTAGACAAAAATCCCCTCTGATCCGCCAGCTGGCGGAATCTCGGGGGATTTTTGCTTTAGAAACCCAATCCTCTGGCAACATCCATAACCTTATTATAGTAACTGGTTGAGCGGTTATAGCTCCAAAGCGCAGTTCTATAATTATTGGCAGCACCACCGGAAGCAGCAAGGTAATGAGCGGCGGCATAAATTGCGTCCTTGACATTTGTGATGTCAGCAACACCATCGCCGTTACCGTCTGCTCCATAATGCCTCCAAGTTGAAGGTATAAACTGCATTGGACCGGTAGCGCCAGAAGGATTTCTCTTGGAAGTTGAACCAGAACAGCCGGTCTCAACATAGTGAATAGCCTTAAGGATTCGCCAGTCAATGCCGTAAGCAGCACCAGCAGCCTGGTAAATGCCGTCAAAGTTCGAGGGGTCAGTATAGACGCGTTTCTCACGTGAGACAACATTTCTTTCTGGCTTTTTGGCAGCTTCGGCAGCAGCTCTAGCAGCAGCCTCGGCTTCCGCCTTAGCGCGCTCCTGCGCCTGAAACTGGCTCTCACCAGGGACTATTGCGATTTTCTTGGAAGAATAATCAACAATAGCCTCGTTTTTATCAAAGACAACTTTGCTCCTGAATGTCTCATCATTTTTACTGGCAGCAATTGGAATGATAGAGACAGGAATTATCACACCAAGAATGGCAATGGAAGCCATTTTGCTGAAATGAGCATTATCTTTGATAAAGTTTTCAAGATACAACTTGATCCTCTCCTTG
>CAZHFJ010000049.1:0-5519 GCA_964531145.1 uncultured Candidatus Saccharibacteria bacterium
GTTTTCCGCCTGCGATTTATTCGCTCCGGTAGCGAGTAAATGCCGAAATAAATCGAAATAAATCGTTGATTTTATGGTATATTTTAGATATAATAATAATAACCATCAGTTACGAAATTACTCGCTCTTACCGAATTTCTAGGCGCTCTTTTCCGCTACTATAATATAATGACTGCGGAAAGCGCTTGCGACCGTCGAAATTCGGCAAAAGCTCGCAATTTCGTAATTCAGGGTAATAACGAAACCAGAATGACTAATGACGAACAAATGACGAAACCAGAATGTCGAAGAAAAGCAATTTGAGAATTTGGTCATTTATTAATTTTTTCATCATTCGGATTTCGGACTTAGTCATTTTTAATTTTTATTTATGGTCAATGAAGATAAAATAAAACAAGCAGAGAAATATGATGCTTCCAAAATTACCGTTTTGGAGGGTCTGGAGCCGGTACGAAAACGGCCGGCGATGTATATCGGCGGCACTAATATTGATGGCTTACATCATCTTGTCTGGGAAGTTCTCGATAATGCCATTGACGAAGCGATGGCCGGTTTTTGCGATAAAGTCACGATTATGATTGAAGACGGGGAGCGGGTTACAGTTGAGGATAACGGTCGAGGTATTCCGGTTGATACTCATAAACAGACAAAAAAATCGGCGCTGGAAACGGTGATGACAACGCTTCACGCCGGCGGAAAATTCGGTTCCGATTCGTATAAGGTTTCCGGCGGTTTGCATGGTGTTGGCGTCTCGGTTGTTAATGCGCTTTCCGCTGATCTTTCTTGCGAAGTGAAAAGGGACGGGAAGATTTATCGTCAGGAGTACGAAAAGGGGAAAGCGACTGGTGGAGTGAAAGTCGTTGGGGAAGCAGCTGGCACAGGAACAAAAGTAACATTTGTCCCCGACCCAACAATTTTTCCGTTAATCGCTTTTGATTTTGCGACTATTTTGAATCATTGTCGCCAGCAAGCATATCTGACAAAAGGGCTTTGTATCACAATTAAAGATCTCCGGAGAAAAAACAAAACAACAGAAAAGACAATTGATGAGGAAACGGAGTTTGATGAAAACACAGAAGCAGAGATCAAACTAGAGACGGCCCAGCTAGAGACAGCCCAGCGGGTAAAAGCTGACAAAATTACTCCAACCGAATATACCTTTTATTTCGAGGGTGGGATCGCCTCGTATGTTCGACATCTGAACAAAACAAAAGCATATCTAAATGATCCGCCGTTTTATGTTGAAAAAGAGGAATCAGGGGTGCTTACCGAAGTTGCCCTGGCTTACACTGATGATTTTAAAGAGCACACATATACTTTTGCTAATAATATTTATACGCCTGAAGGCGGGATGCACCTAACTGGTTTTCGCTCGGCGCTGACTCGGGCAATCAATGATTATGTTAAGAAAATTGGTGTCGTTTCCAATGGCGGCGATAAAAAGGGAGTAGTGCTTTCAGGTGATGATGTCCGCGAGGGCCTGACTGCAGTTGTCTCGGTTAAGCTTAAAAATCCTCAATTTGAAGGTCAGACAAAGGCAAAACTCGGCAATGCCGAAGTTCGAACGATCGTCGAATCAGTTACCTCGCAAGCGTTGACTTTTTATTTTGATGAGCATCCGAATGAAGCGCGGCGGATTCTTGAAAAATGTCTACTTTCGGCCAAAGCACGACTGGCAGCCAGAGCGGCGAGAGAAACGGTAATTCGTAAAGGGGCGTTAGACGGCATGACCCTGCCGGGCAAACTTGCTGATTGCTCGTTACGTGATCCTAAGAGAACTGAACTTTATATTGTTGAGGGAGATTCGGCTGGTGGCTCTACCAAACAGGGGCGAGATAGGAGCTTTCAGGCAGTTCTGCCACTTCGGGGCAAGATTTTAAATGTTGAACGCGCTCGACTTGACCGAATGCTTTCATCAGAAGAGATTAAAGCCTTGATCGTGGCTCTAGGAATCGGGATCGGCGAAGAGACCAATTACGATAAGTTAAGATATCATCGAATAATTATTATGACTGATGCTGATGTAGATGGTGCTCATATTCGCACTTTGCTTCTAACTTTCTTTTACCGAAATTATCCTAAACTTTTTGAGGTAGGTAACATCTATATCGCTCAGCCACCACTTTATGCAATAACCTCAGGGAAAGAAATACACTACGCTTATTCAGATCGCGAGCGTGATGATATTGTCGAAAGCATCAAAGCTAAGTCAGCCGCCGCAGGAATCTCGATCCAGCGCTATAAAGGCTTAGGGGAGATGAATCCGACTCAGCTGTGGGAGACAACAATGAACCCAAAGAATAGGATTTTACTTAAAGTTGAAGCTCCAGAAGATGAACGAACAGATGAAATCTTTACGACATTGATGGGTGACGAGGTTTTGCCGAGGAAGCGTTTTATCCAAACTCACGCAAAAAATGTTAAAAACCTGGATGTTTAAATCAAATGACGAAACCAGAATGTCGAAGAAAGTCAGTTTGGGTATTTAATAACTTTTTTGTCATTCGGATTTCGGATTTAGTCATTATATAAAAAATTATGTCTGAAGAAAATAAAACTGAAGAAGAAAATGTCGAACCATCGGCAACTGGTAGTGTCGAACCGGATTTTGTCGATTCCAATATCGGTAAGTTAGCTCCCCGTAATATCCAAGAAGAGATGCAAGAAAGCTATCTTGATTACGCAATGAGTGTCATAGTTTCGCGGGCTTTACCTGATGTTCGTGATGGCCTGAAACCAGTGCACCGCCGAGTGCTTTATGCGATGTGGGAGACCGGCCTTAGATCAAATACTAAATATCGAAAATGCGCGGCTGTTGTCGGTGAAGTTCTAAAAAGCTATCATCCGCATAGCGATGTTGCAGTTTATGACACTCTGGTTCGCATGGCCCAGGATTTTTCAATGCGATATCTCTTAGTTGATGGCCAAGGAAACTTTGGCTCAATGGATGGTGATGGGGCTGCTGCCATGCGCTATACAGAAGCCCGGATGACTAAATTGGCGGAAGAAATGCTTACTGATATTGAGAAAGATACAGTTAATTTTGTCGATAACTATGATGGGACTAAGAAAGAGCCGACAGTTTTGCCCTCGCGCGTTCCACAATTGCTTCTAAATGGCACGATGGGCATTGCTGTTGGTATGGCAACAAATATTCCACCACATAATATTTCCGAAGTTTGTGACGGCTTAATTCATCTTATTGACAATCCAGAAGCCTCCTCAGAAGATTTGACAGAATATGTTTTGGGCCCAGATTTCCCAACTGGCGGAGTGATTTTTGATCGGCAGGAGATCAGGCAAGCCTACATTACCGGTAAAGGAAAAGTTGTAATGCGGGCTAAAGCTGAAATTGAAGAGGTCAAACGCGGTTTCCAGATAATAGTGACTGAAATCCCTTATCAAGTCAATAAATCAATTTTAATTCAGAAAATAGCACAGTTGGTTAAAAATCATAAGATCGATGGCATTGCTGATATTCGGGACGAATCAGACCGCGATGGCGTCCGAGTAGTAATAGAACTTCGGAGCAATTCTTACCCGAAAAAAGTCTTAAACCGCTTATTTGAACTAACGCCACTTCAAACATCTTTTCATGTTAATATGTTGGCCTTGACTCCTTCACTTGAGCCACGAGTAATGAATCTGCGCTCAGTTTTGGAGTATTATCTAGAACATCGCCAACAAGTCATTGAACGTCGATCGAAGTTTGATCTCTCTAAAGCCAAAGAGCGAGCTCATATTCTAGAAGGACTGCGAATTGCACTTGATGATATTGATAAGATAATTGAAACTATCAAGAAATCGGAGAGTCGAGAGGTGGCAGCCAAGAATTTAGTATCTTCATTTTCCTTAACTGAAATTCAGGCTAACGCCATTCTCGATATGCGACTCTCAGCCCTAGCTGCTCTGGAGCGGAAGAAGATTGAGGATGAATACAGGGAGAAACTTAAATTAATCGCTTATCTGGAAGATATTTTAGCCCATTCAGAAAAAATACTGGCTTTAGTCAAGAAAGATTTGCTGGAAGTCAAAGAAAAATATGGAGATGAACGCAAGACTCAGATTGTGCCATCTGCTCTTGGCAAATTCTCCGCCGAAGATCTGATTCCTGATGAGCAGGTAATTATAACCTTGACTCGTGGTAATTATGTCAAACGCCAACCGGTTGGTACTTATCGTAAGCAAATTCGTGGTGGCAAGGGCGTGACCGGCATTACGACAAAAGAAGAAGATTCGATTGCTCACATGGTTTCAGCTTCGACTCACGACGATCTTTATATCTTTACCGATGCCGGCCGGATTTTTGCTAACAAAGTTTACGAGCTGCCAGCGACCTCTAGACAGTCAAAAGGTATTCCTATTGTTAATATTATTCAACTTGGACAGAACGAAAAAGTAACAGCAATCCTGCCCGTTAGAAAAAATGAAAATACCTCTGGCAAGTATTTTGTCATGACCACAGTTAAAGGTATTGTCAAAAGGACGGGAGTAGAGAAATACCAACATATACGCAAAACTGGAATTGCCGCCATTAAACTTGGGGTCGGTGATCAGCTGAAATGGGTTCAGATTTCGGGAAGCCGTGATGTTGTTATCGAAGTTTCAAATAAAGGCCTTGCAATTTGCTATAAAGAGTCAGATGTTCGGCCGATGGGTAGAAGTGCAGCTGGTGTCATTGGTATGAAATTGCGTGAAGGTGATAGTGTTATCGGCAGTGCGGTGATTCCAGAAGGTGAAAAATATTTTACGCCGGCCGCCGGTTTTCCTGATCTTTTGGTAGTGCTTGAAAATGGTTTTGGCAAACGGACGATGATAAAAAATTTCAATATTCAAAAACGTGGAGGGATAGGAATAAAAACCGCGAATTGCACGCCAAGAACAGGAAATCTTGTTAGCGTTGAAGTGATTTATGATGATTTGGGAGATGCGCTTTTGGCTTCAAAAAATGGCCAGTTTATTAGAATGGCGATCAAGAGCATTAAGCGGCTTGGTCGAGATACTCAGGGCGTAACCTTGATGAAACTGCGAAAAGCGGATAAAGTCTCGTCTTTGACGCTAGTGCGACCAGTGGAAAAACCAGAGTCAGTGAATACTGAATCAGGAATAATGAATCATGGAGAAGCGAAAAAACCAGAAAAGAAAATACAAAAACCAAAAATTCATAATTCAGAATTCATAATTCAGAATTCAAAAAAAGCGAAAGAAGAATCAGAAAAAGCCAACCCAAAAAAAATAACTAAAAAGAAGTTTATAAAAGACTTGTACCCACCAGTAGTCGAAACGAGTAGAATCGAGAAAAAGAAATCCGAGAATAAGCCGCATCACTCGCTTTTGGAAAAGCCCGATGATGTGATGCCGACAATCCGGGCTTATGATCCAAAGATTGATCTAGAAATAAAAAAGACCCTCAAGGATGACTCGCTGGAGAAAAAGCGCTTTGACGATAAAAATTGGTGGGGACAACAATAATAGTTCTCGCTACGCTCGAACCATAAACTATTGTTCGAACCATAGAA
>CAZHFJ010000050.1:0-5420 GCA_964531145.1 uncultured Candidatus Saccharibacteria bacterium
GCGGAGGGGTTTTGAAGAACTCCCAATTTAAAACTGGGAATGAAGCAGCTGTACTTGGCGCCATTGCTGGTGGCGCTGAGATGTTTTTTGGTTACCCGATTACTCCAGCAACAGAAATTCTCGAAGGCTGGATAAAAACTGCCGAGGGAGACAAAACACTCAATTATCTTCAAACTGAAGATGAAATTGCTGCAGGCTTCGGGGTTATTGGGGCAATCCTTGGCGGCAAAAAAGCTTTTACTGCTACTGCTGGTGTTGGCCATGTCTTAATGCAAGATCCAATATCTATGGCCGAGAGCGAACGCTTACCCTTTGTCGGAATTATTGTCCAACGCGGCGGACCATCTACTGGCACTGTGATTTTTTCTCAGCAAGAGGTTGATCTTGCCGCCCTAGGGGGCAATGGCGATGGACTTCGAATAGTCTATTCTGCTGGTAGCGTCTCTGAAGTATATTCTCTGTCGGCAAAAATATTTTCCACTGCCTGGAAATATCGTTTTCCAACATTGCTGCTTTCCGACGGCTACATTGGCAAGGAACGTACCCTGGTTGAATTACCCAAGCCGCTAAAACCATTCAAATCGGAAAAAATTCTTAAAGAAATCCCTGACAAAGCAACACATATCAGAAATTGCTACGGTTCGGAGCCGGAGTTTGCCAAAGTATTACGTCGTAATATAGATGATTACAAAATATTAATACATAAAATTAGTGAATGTGAAAGCTACAAAATTTCCACCGCCACTGATGTGATTGTTGCTCATGGTAGTGTTGCCGAGGCAGCAAAATCTGCAGTTGATCTTTTACGAGAAAGTAGAATCAAAGCTGGACTGCTGCGGCCGATAACTCTTCGTCCCCTTGACTGCCAGACAATGTTTCCTTATCTAAAATCAGCTAAGAGGATTTATCTTATTGAATCAGCTTTTGAACAATTTGCGCGGCTCTTAATTTATAAAATGCCTGAAATTGCAGAACGTGCAATAAAGATTTTTAAACCGGCTGAAGGTTTTACGCCGGAAGAGATTGAAAAAATCATCAAAGAAAAAAGAAAATGAGATCCCTAGATGAAAAATTCACAATGCCAAAGTGCCTAAATCCAGCTTCAAAGCCAAGCCTTTTTTGTCCTGGTTGCGGCCAAAGTATAATTTTAAAACATCTTGGTTTTGTTATTGACGAAATGGATATTAAAGATAAAGTAACTCTAGGAATAGATATTGGCTGCTCTCTTCTTGCCTGGGATTACTATAATTTTGATATTATCCAAACACACCACGGTCGGACGACTCCGGTGATAGTCGGCTACAAGATGGCCAGAGATAAGAGAATTGCCATTGCTGTGATGGGTGACGGCGGAGCTTACGCGATCGGTTTACAATCCCTCATTCATGCGGCTTTTAGAAATAACCCGATCACCGCAATTGTTATAAATAATACAGAATACTCAATGACTGGCGGTCAGATGGCTCCAACAACTTTGCCCAAAGAAATAACTACAAGCTCGCCTGCTGGCAAGGATGAAAAACTTTTCGGTGGTGCTTTTTATGGCCCAGAACTTTTACGCCAAGTCGCGAGGAGTGATGCTTATATTGCTAGGGCCTCAGTTTCAAATCCTACGATGCTTGAACGTATTCTCTCACGAGCAATCAAAAGTCAAGTCGAGAAAAATAATTTCTCGTTTATAGAAATTCTCTCAATCTGCCCAACAAACTGGAAAACTAATGCACGTGAGAGTTTTGAATTTCTGACCAAGATGGAAAAAATTTATCCTATCGGAGAGATGACGAAGTCATCCCGAGCTAAGTCGAGGGATCTATGGGAACAAAAGAAATAAATAAAATCGTCATCGCTGGTGAGGGCGGTCAAGGAATTCAAGTCTTGGCTAAAATTTTGTCAGCTGCCCTAGCCTCTGCCGGCTACGAAGTCAGCTATATTCCAGAGTTTGGCCCTGAACAACGCGGTACGCCATCAGTGGCATATATCCAGTTTTCTCGAAAGAAAATCGCTTTTCCCAAATTCAGGGACGCTGATCTTCTAGTAATTTTGCGCAAAAGAGCATTAAAATTGGTTTTGGGTTTTATCCGACCATCAATTCAAATTGTTTTTGACTCCTCGACGATTCCAAGGCGTCTAATAGCCCAAAAGAATGTAAAAGTTTTTGGAATTCCAGCAACCAAAATCGCGAAAGATAAATTTAAACCTTTTGTATTAAACATTATAGTTCTAGGCGCATTGGCAAATAGTATATTCGGATTAGATAAAGCTTTTATCTGGAGTTTAGTAAGAAAACAACTCGAAACAAAATTTGCTAAAAAGCCTGAACTCGAAGAAATAAATAAAAAGGCCCTTGAATATGGTTATGAGCTTTCTATGGAGATAACAAAATATTCTCGTGCAGAATATGATACCACTGATAAGATAATTGTTAAAAAAGGTGCGGGGAAGAGCGCAGTTCTGATCCCCAAATTTTGTAAAGGTTGCGGAATTTGTATTGAGAAATGTCCGGTCAAGGCTTTACGATTCGGGGACACTCTTGGTGTCTATGGGACACCGTCACCTGAAATTGATTTAGAAAAATGTATTGCTTGCGGTAACTGCTTTCGATTTTGTCCAGATAGTGCAATAAAAGTTGAGAAAAATTGAGTTTGAAAATTGAAAATTTTAAATTGAAAATTGCTCCAAAGGAGGTCCTATGGCCTGGTATTGGTGGCTGATTACGGCAGTAATCATAATTGTCCTAATTTGGTGGGCCTACACAGCAACAAAGTAATAAACACCTAGATTGATTTAAGCTCGAATTTGTGCTAATATTTATTTATCGGGCCAATAGCTCAGCTGGTAGAGCGCGTCCATGGCATGGATGAGGTCCGGGGTCCGAATCCCCGTTGGTCCACCAATATTTTTTGAAAAATGTCAGAATACGATCCTAAAAAAATTGAACGCAAATGGCAAGAGATTTGGCTGGAAGATAAAGTTTTTCAGGTCAGTGATTCTAGTGAGAAAAAGAAACTTTATGTTCTTGTTGAATTTCCGTATCCTTCTGGCGACGGTCTCCATGTTGGCCATACCCGTAGCTATACCGCCCTCGATGCCTATGCGCGTAAAAAGCGCTTAGAGGGTTTTAGCGTTCTCTATCCAATTGGTTATGATGCTTTCGGCCTACCAACTGAGAACTATGCGATTAAGACAGGCGTCAGTCCAAAGGAAGTTACAGAGAACAATATAGTGATCTTTCGCCGCCAGATGAAATCCATGGGTTTTTCTTTTGATTGGTCTCGCGAAATTAATACCACCGATCCGAATTATTATAAATGGACCCAGTGGATATTCTTGCAGTTTTACAAACACGGAATTATTGATGGCAAATTGGTCGAAATTGCGGATGACGACAAAACTACTTCCCGATTCGCCTACCAGGATGAAATTCCAATTAACTGGTGCCCATCGTGTAAAATCGGTTTGGCGAACGAAGAAGTCGTTGGCGGTAAATGCGAAAGATGTCATGCGGAAACTGAAAAGAGAATGCAGAAACAATGGATGCTACGAATTACAGCTTATGCTGATCGTTTGATTGACGATCTCTCAACTGTCGACTACTTGGAAAAAATCAAAACCGGCCAAATAAATTGGATTGGCCGCAGCGAGGGATCAGATATTATTTTCGGTATTAAAGGAACTACTGACGCGATAAAGGTTTTTACCACTCGAACTGATACCTTGTTCGGGTGTACTTATGTTGTTTTGGCACCAGAACACGAGCTGGTTAAGAAGCTAAAATCTAAGATTGAAAACTTTAATGAAGTAAAAAGATACATCGGACAAGCTAAAAAGAAATCCGATCTTGAGCGAATAGAACTCGCAAAAGAAAAAACCGGAGTAGCATTGAAAGGAATTAAAGCCATAAATCCAATAAATAACAAAGAGGTTTCTATTTGGGTTGCTGATTACGTTTTAGCTCATTACGGAACAGGCGCAGTAATGGCAGTTCCTGCCCATGATGAACGTGATTTTGAATTTGCGAAAAAATATGGAATTGAAATTCCTTATGTTATTTTTCCAGCGGATAGCTCAAAAATTGATCAATCAAAAGCTTTTATTGAATATGGCATTTTAAAGAATTCTGCTAGTTTTGACGGATTGTCTTCAAATGATGCTAAGAAAAAAATTACTGAAAAATTAAAGTCTGGTGGTAGGGGCGATTTTTCAGTCAATTATAAACTCCGAGATTGGGTTTTTTCCCGGCAGCATTACTGGGGTGAACCAATTCCTTTAATTCATTGTCCAAAATGTGGCATTGTTCCGGTTCCAGACGATCAGTTGCCGATTAAATTACCTGATGTTGAAAATTATCAGCCGTCAGATACCGGCCAATCGCCACTGTCAAATATCTCTGATTGGCTGGATGTTAAATGTCCAAAATGTGGCGGGAGTGCAAAACGAGAAACCGACACCATGCCAAACTGGGCCGGGTCGTCGTGGTATTTTCTGCGTTATTGCGATCCAAATAATAATCAATATTTAGCTGATCGCTCAAAACTTGACTTTTGGCTGCCGGTTGATGTTTACAATGGCGGCATGGAGCACACAACTCTTCACCTGCTGTACTCAAGATTTTGGTATAAATTTTTGTCAGATTTGGGTTTAGTGCCTGGCGTTGAGCCATATAAAAAACGAGTTGCCCACGGCATGATTCTTGGTGCTGATAATCAAAAAATGAGCAAGTCGCTTGGCAATGTTGTAAATCCCGATAGCGTTGTTGAAAAATATGGCACGGATACCTTAAGGACGTATATATTATTTATCGGTCCTTATGACGATGTCGCACCTTGGAATCCTTCAAGCATATCCGGCGCCAGCCGCTTCTTAAAACGCTTTTGGCAAATTAGTAAATTCATTTCCAACAAAGAACCGGAATCAGTTTCTCGGGCAGTCAACATCGCGATCAAAAAAGTTTCAGAGGATCTTGATAATTTTCACTTTAACACCATCGTTTCAACGATAATGGGAACAACCAACATAATTCATAAGGAAGAAAATATTACTAAAGAATCGCTTGGGAAATTGCTGATAATATTTTATCCCCTCGCACCTCATATCTGCGCTGAAATGTATGATATTGTAATCGGTGAAAATATTGTCGAAGCAAAATGGCCAGAATATGATCAAAAATATATTGTAGAGTCAAAGATTGAAATCCCGGTTCAGATTAATGGGAAAGTTCGCGATAAATTAACTGTCACGCCAGGTATTTCTGAGGACGAGATAAAGAAAATGGCGCTTGCGAGCGAGAAAATTAAGGAGTGGACAAAAAATCAGCTAGCGAAAAAAATAATTTATATCAAAGATAAAATTCTTAGCATTGTTGTTTAAATAATTGACAACCCGCGAATTTTATGACAAAATTGGATAGGTCATTTTACATC
>CAZHFJ010000051.1:0-5358 GCA_964531145.1 uncultured Candidatus Saccharibacteria bacterium
CCGGCCATCGTCCGCGATATTTGCCACTTAAAATACAAAAGAAAGCTCGCAATCGCGAGTATGAAGACAAAGAGAAAAATCGTAAGAGCTTTTTTCACAGTGCCTCTTGCGATGTCTCCTCCTTATTAGCAATATATTGCTCTAGAATTAAGCGAGCAGCCAATTGATCAACTTTTTGTTCAATCTCCTCCGGCGATGCTCCTTCCTCCTTCAAAAGCTCTAGGGCTGTCTGGGTTGTCAGATTTTCTGGCTCAAAATAAATCGGCCTTTTGGCTACCTCTTTTAATTTTCTGGCAAACTTCTCAATTCTGTCGCCAAAATTGCCCTCCTCGCCACTATCCATTATCGGCATGCCAATAACGATTCGCTCAATTTTCTCCTGCTGGCAAAGTTTGACGATTTTTTCATAAACATCTTCATTATTATCAAGAGTCGCCAATTCGTAGGGAATCTCTGAACCAATTGCCAAGCCGATTTTTTTTGTTCCCCAGTCAATTCCCAAATACATCATTGACTCCCATAATTAAATTCGATATTTATCCTTCTCTCGATGAGGGGTAGAGATCGCAAAAAGCCTGGCCAAGTAGTTATGTCAACTGAAAGCACGCCGGTATGTGCAGTAATTTTGTTAGTCGCAGTTTTGATTGATCTACCCTTAATCTCTTTCTTAATCGCAGAAATATCATACTTGGCGGCGATATAACCGTCAAATGTGCCCTTAAGAGTAATCGTGCCTTTCCCCAAATCAAAATTGGCAACTTCGTATTTAATCTTCTCGTCTGCATTGGAGACAATCTCTTTATCCTGCGGCAGCTGATTTTTGGCGTTATCAAGTAACAAAATTTTGGCGTCATCTTCGGAGAAAGTAATCGCTTCGATCTTAATTTTGATTTTATAAAAAAAGGCATCGACTTGATCACCGGCTTTGTCCGAACTGCTTTCGGCGCTGATATTTTCGCCAATTGCCTGATCAAGCAATTGCTCATTTCCAGCCAGCCCGGCTTTGATTTCATCAGTGATTTTCGCTTTCAACTCCTTTTCCGTTGACTCTTTGGCGGCTTTTAAGTCCTTGTCGGCAACGACCTTTACTATATTATTGCTGCCGCCGGTCATCGTTGCCGCGCTTTTACCGGTAAGCCAAGTTTGCTGAACTTTCGGAATTGTTGTGATTGTGAAATTTGAAGGTCCAATATTGCCTTGCTCGCCAACACTAGTTGCCTCGACATTAACATCAGCTGTTCCTAAAGTGTGATATTGAAGATTGCCGTTTGCATCACGGTATGAATCTTGCGCCCCAGGAACCGTCACTGCTGCAGTCGAGACGAATTCGGCACCGCCACCAGAAAATTTCGTCCCGGTCGGGAGTGAAATCGGAAACTCGCCCCAATTGTTATAAACGGTAACTTTTCCTTTGGCCTTCTCCCCGATATTTTTCTGGCCGGAAGCGGCGAATGGTTTTTCTAATTCCTCCTCTTTGCCTATTAACTTGCCCGGGATTGTCATGTTGCCATTATCAACACCTGATGCATCCTTATTGACGGTAATATCAGCAGTTGAAGTAAAAGGCTCAGAAACTACTGAAACTGTGGCTTTAGCCTTTGGCAGGACGATATATAGAAGGGCGAGAATCAAAACTACCGCTCCAGCAATGATCCCGCCGATAATCAGCTTTCTTCTTTTTTTGGACAACCGAATCTTTTCAAAAAGTGGCTCTGTCCTTTTCCCTGGATGCTGCGCTCTCATCTTCTCTTCTCTGGGCATCGGTTTTTTGATTAATTTATAATTCCCGACGTCTTCGGTCGGAGCATCCTTTGGCATTATATCTTCATCGCCGATACCCTCATCAATATCTTTCACTGCTTCAATTACCTCTGGTATCTTTGGCTCTGTCTTTTTAGCTGGGGCTTTTGGCGCCTCTTCGGCCTCACCAGCACTACGATTATACTGATGGACTTTTACGCCATCAATCTCCTCTGCGGCTTTGGAACCTTCAGCCGGGATTTCCCCGCTTAGCGGGGCTGGCGGAGCTTCCCGAGTTGATTCTGGCTCAGGTACGCTAGCCTTGGCATCGGAGACACTACCGAAGACTGAGAGGCCGATCTGTGAAGCTAAATTCTTAGCAATCTTATCATTGGTAACCAATGCGACATCTTTCCCCAGCTCTTTGCCACGTTTGGAGAGTAGCTTAAGATTAACAATACTGTTGGCCAAAGTTGAGCCCCTGGGGATCACTAATGATACCGACTTCTCATCAACCTTGGAAATCTTGTCGATGACATCAGTTATCTCGTCGTCAGTTTCTAGATAAATCAACTTGCTCATAATACAAATTTAAAATTTTCAATTTTCAATTTAAAATAAATTATCAATGATTCAATGTTTAAAACATTTAAGAATTAAGAAATTGTTTTTAAATTTTAAATTTTAAATTGGAAATTATTCCTTCAGGGAGTCAACAATCTTATCGACCGTGCCGCTGATGACTGACGGCTGGCCAGCCAGATCAATTGCCATATTAGCCAAAGCCATTGGAGTAATATCTTGTGGATCCGAGAGACTCTCAGTTTCATCTAGGACATTAGCCACGTCCCGCGGGCGGATAAAACCTACCTTTGGTTTGCGGGCAAAAGGCAAATCAAGCGTCCACTCCGAATTTTCAAGAGCTTTTTTAATATCAGGCAACATTGAACCCCCACCACAAAGCAGAATCTTCGATGGCAGAAGATCAACGCTGGAAAATTCCTCTAGAGCTAATTGTACCCCGGATATCCAAACCTGGCAATCACCCTCAAGGGCTTTAGCCACTTTTTCCTCTCGAGACTTCTCGAGCTCTCCGTCGGAGTATAAGATCTTCAGTTTTTCTGCTTCCCCAAAACCCAAGTTAAATTCGGAAGCAATACGCTTAGTAAAAACCCGACCGCCAAGAGCAAACATCTTGGTACCCTCGACCCCGCCATTGCGGACAACGGCAATATCAGTTGTTCCGCCACCAACGTCAATAAATATTGCTGAGAATTCGACGGACTCCTCCATACCCATACTCCGAGCAACTGCGTACGGCTCGGCAACAACGCCCAGAAGATCGAGCCCCAACCCCTCGGTGATTGTCTGCAGAGCTCCAAGATGGACAATGGGGGCAAAAGCATTAAAAATACCAACCGAGATATCACGGCCCTGGAAACCAACTGGGTTAGTTACTTTATAGCCATCAATTTTGACATCCACTACTGCTGAATTAACTAAGCGAACATCAATCTCGGAATAGCCGGTTTCCCAGGCCAGATTAGCCCGAGTTTTTTCGAAAGCTTTTTTCTGGACTTCAGTAATAATGGTTTTCAGCTCTGAGACCGTAACTTTTGATTTTGGTTCTGGCCGTTGATAATGAACTGTGGTGGTCGTACCCTTAACCAGCTCGCCGGCGATGCCAACAACACACTGGGTTGGTGCCACTCCGGCTTCTTCAGCTGACTGATCAAGCGCTTTTTCACAGTTGGCAATTACACCAGAAATATCAGTTACCCGGCCACCTTGCATATCAGAAAGTCGCTGGCGCTGCCTACCAATACCAATAATCGAAGCTTGATCATCGTCAATCCGAAAAATCAAAGCCTTAACAAATTCAGTGCCAACGTCCAGTGCCAGAGCATAATTTTTTTTCTTACCAAGCCCAAAAAGCCCCACAAGTCCCTCCGCCACACTTTAATAATTCCAATAGTTTAGTGGCGCCCCGCGAAGTCCGCCAAAGGCGAGACGAAGTGGGGCCTCACTTTGAATACCAAAATTAAAGCTTTTCGCTTGTTAGTACTATTATATAACACCCAAAACCAAAAGGCAAAATGTTTGCGATGTGGTATTGACATTATTAACAAAATTAATATATAATAGTCACATCTCGCCTTCTGGAGGCAATGATGCCGAAAACAACAACTGTCTTAAGACCAAAGAAAGTCCAGTTGTATTTGTCAGAGCGAGAACTCGTTGATCTGCAGTACATTCGGGGACAAACTGGAGCCGGCACCGATTCTGAAACAATAAGGACGGCGATCCGCCACCGTGCTATCGAGTTGCGAGAAGTAGAGAAAAACAACGGCGCAGAGGTTGTCATAGAACGACCAGACGGCACAAAAGTCGTAATAGTATCCCTAAGTATCCGGAATAATTCGCTCGACCAGTCTGGTCGGGCTTTTCTTTTATAGAACTACTCCAATATCGCCTTAATGATCCTTCTGATACCAACGGAATGGGATTCCTCTCCTCACTTCCCTCTCCTCACTTCCGAAGTGTGGATGCCGAAGTGTGGATACAAATGCTTGCAAAGTGCGATTTTTTATGCTTTACTCTGGTTAACCGGCAAATGGAAATTTGCCGGAACCTGGACCGAGGAATCGGCCAGGAATCTTTTTGGCAGGAATGCCAAGAGGTGATGACAATGTTGGGAAGTAAGCTGACACGACTGATCGTCGATTTCGAGGAATCGCTACGCAAGGACCAACCGCCGCCACCTGTTAGAGAGTTGCTCACTAAAGTGATGCTGACATTTCCACCGGCAAAAGCGCCGGATGAAAGTGGTGATTGGCGAAAGCGTGAAGAAGCGGAGAGAAATGTCGTCGGAGCGTTCGCCGATCATCTGGAGGAGTTGATGTTTGCTGATGAAGCCCGGCGCTTGATTAAAGAAGGGTCGACCCCTGACCTTCTTGCCAGAGCAACGGTCACTTCAGGTAACGGCGAAAAGCTGCTTGCTCGCTGGCAAATGCTTTGCGAGATGCTGACGCCTGATTCCACCCCTTGCCATGAGTGGATCAGATACCGCTATTCATTTGGCTGCCGCGATCGATTTCTCGCCGGCGTAATGACAGTTGCCTCGCCTCTGCCAGAAATCGTGCCGCAATTGCTCGAACTCTGCACTTCGGCACTCGGCGTCGGGGCAAAACCGCGGACAAGCGTTAGTGACGGCGGCAGCTATGAGACGGCAACCCTGACTACGACTGGCGACAAAGTTGCCAATTATGTCAGAGGATGTGCCAAGGAGTTCGGCACCCAAGTTCTTCTGGCCGAAGTCGACCGTATTTACGAACTCGGGAAATCGGGCCAGATATCGGTTCCAGGGGCGGTCTACCAAACGCTGAATTGGGCGCTGATTAACGCTCTGGCGGATCGCTTCGGCGACACTTCGCCGCTGATGACCAAAATACTGAGGCAAGTTGATCGCTTTTTCCCCCAGAACACCGATGTTGGAAAAGCGCTGGCAGCACTTCAGGCACTTGATCATCCAACCTAGGATCCTTTCCGTTTTCCCCAACAATTCATCCCCGGCCGTCTCTCGGCCGGGGGTTTTTATAGAACTATTCCAATATCGCT
>CAZHFJ010000052.1:0-3457 GCA_964531145.1 uncultured Candidatus Saccharibacteria bacterium
TCCAAAACCGCACCAAGCTGGCCGGCAAATTTAGTTTCTTCCGCCTTAGAGAGTTCAATTCGAGCAAGCTGGGCAACATCTAACACCCAAGAAGTTGAATTTTTCTTATCTTTCATATTCTGATGATAGCACTTAAATTCCCCGCCTTCAAGCAAAAAATAATCTTTCACTATCTCTAAAACTCGGAGACCAAACTTTAGTTTGTTAACAACAAGCGCGGTCTACAAATCAAGTGAATGGATAAAGCCAAAACCTTGATTTTTTCTATTCTTTAATATATACTTCTTACATAACCGGAAAAGGAAGTGATCGAGTTGCAAAAATGGCAGCGATGGGATAATCCTTCCGTGACGGATGCCATCCAACTATCCGCTCTGCCCACTATGGTTATGATCTGCGAGGAGGATGGAGGCGAAGGTATCAGCGAGCTGTTTGTGCGAGTTTTTGAGTTCACTGATAGCCAACTGCTCAAAACCGACGAAGTTGTGCTCCTCAACTTTGCTGACGAATGCTCGGAAGTGATCTCTTCTCGTGACATACGATTTGTCGATGCTAGGGAGGGTCGGGATGCACGCAGTTTCCAGCTATTGGAGCTGTCCCGGCCAGGTGAACTGGCGATGCTATTTGAGATGCTAAAAAGCATGTCGACATCAACCACAACCTACCGCCTCTACACCGACGGCCAGCGAGCGGCGATCGTCCGCGAAGAGATCGTTGAACCGGAAGCGGCGCCGGAGCCAAAGCCGGCACTGATCGAGATCGGTGTCTGCCCGGCTGGCGGCAAGCACCAGCTCACCAAACCCGTTATCGTCTTGTCCGACGGTGGCTCGGTACATCAGTTATGGAACTGTATCAGGTGCTATGGCACCGTCATCGATCCTCCAAAAACTAGAGAAGTTCCGTTAGGATAACCTGCGCCGAAATGGCGCTAAACGATTTGCCCTGCTAGCTTGCGGGGCGCTTTTTTTGACAAAGTATATATTAGCATATACTATAATAATTAGCTGTATCACTCTAACCGGGAGGCGAAACGGATGTCGAACCATCTGGCCGGTGCCAAACTGCCGCACGCAACTCTCTTTCTCTTGATTCTCACAGCGATAGAGATGATCGTGCACACACGGCATCGGTACTTCCGGAGCAAGCGATCACGTCGGGATCGCTGGAGGTGATTCAGTCGTCTCTCGGCCCGCCCCGTTTTACGGGGCGGGCTATGACTTTTTCTTACTACTCTTTTTACAGACATTTTCCAATTTTAAGGCAACAAAATTCTATTACCGATTTTGACTGATCAGTCAAAATCGGTAATACTTTTGAGATCAAATTCTGATAATTTCAATAATTTCTATTTCGATAATTTCTGCGATGACTAAATTATTTAATCATCTTCAAAAACTCTTTTTCGCTGATGATTTTTGTTCCTAGCCGCTTTGCCTTGTCTAACTTAGAGCCCGGTTCCTCGCCTACTATTAAATAATCGGTTTTGGAAGTTATGGATGAATGAACTTTACCGCCAAATTGGACGATTTTTTTCTGGGCATCATCGCGTGGCATTGACTCCAGCGAACCAGTAACGACAAAGGATTTCCCGCCCAATTTTTTCACCCGGACAGGGGAGTGGAAGGGTTTGATTTTCACCCCAAGATGGCGCAATTTTTCGATCATTTCAAGATTTTTCTTGTTGGAAAAATACTCCTCAAATGAATTTCCGACTGCTTCCCCTATCCCATAGAGCTGATCTAAATCCTCTTTTTTCAGTTTCAAGACACTTTCAATCGTTCCGAATTGTTCGGCAATATCCACCGCAGTTTGCCCGCCGACATGGCGAATTCCCAAGGCATACAAAAATCGCTCAAGCGGAATTTCCTTTGATTTCTCTATCGCCTCGACAATGTTTTCGGCTGATTTTTCCGCAAACCGCTCCAGGGGCTGCAAATCCCCTTCTTTCAGAAGGAATATATCGGTCGGATCCTCAACTAATCCAGTCTCAATCAACTGCTCTAAAATCTTCGGTCCAAGCCCGTCGATGTCAAAAGCATTTTTTGAAACAAAAAACTCCAATTGCCGCTTCTGGCGAATGGCACAATTTTTCTTCAGGCAGTAATAATCAACTTCGCCCTCTCTTTTCACTACTTTACCGCCGCAAATTGGGCAAGTTTTTGGCATTTTAAACTCTTTTTCATGACTAGTGCGCATTTTTTTGATTGGCTCAACAACCTCGGGAATCACATCGCCGGCTTTGCGAATAATTACCGTGTCGCCAATTTTAATATCTTTCCGCTTAATTTCATCGGCATTATGAAGCGTTGCTCGCGACACGGTCGAGCCGGCGACCAATGTCGGTTCCATTACCGCCACCGGCGTCAGTTTTCCCGTTCGACCGACTTGGACAATAATATCTTTTATAATCGATGTTGCTTCCTCGGCGGCAAATTTATAAGCAATCATTGCTCGCGGCGCCTTGCCGACAACGCCCAGCCGTTCAAAGGCCTTTTTGTCATCCAAAATCACCACTACCCCATCGGTTTGATACGGCAAATGTTTGCGAGCTTTCTCCCAATGTTTTAGATACTCTTCGACTTCTTTCAGATTTTTACAAAGCTTATTTTCTCTGTTGGTTTTGAATCCCAAACAAGCTGCCAACTCGTGCTCCTGATGATGTTTATCAAACCCGATTTTTGACGGCACGGCGTAAACGAAAAAGTCCAAATCGCGTTCGGCAGTAATTTTCGGATTAAGCTGGCGAATCGAACCGGCGGCGATATTTCGCGGGTTGGCGTATTTTGGCAGTCGTTTTTTCTGGCGATCGGAATTTAATTTTTCAAAATCAGCTTTTGATAAAAACGCCTCGCCGCGAACTTCAAATCGGCCATGAAGCGCGCCGGCCGTTCCGCGATTGCAAAGATATTTTTTCAGATCGCCATGCTCTCGCAAGCGCAAAGGGATCGAATCAATAGTTTTTAAGTTGCCGGTAACATCTTCGCCAATCGTCCCATCACCGCGAGTCGCGCCCTGAGCCAAAATTCCATTTTCATAAACCAAGGACACTGCTAGCCCGTCCATTTTTAACTCGACAAAATAGCCGAATTTCTCGATTGCTCCCTTTGCTCCCATCCGCACCAACCGCTCCTCCCACTTTTGTAACTCCTCGTGATTAAAAACATCATTGATTGAGAGCATCCTAGTTTCATGCCAGACTTTTTCGAATTTTTCTGCCGGCTTGGCACCAACTCGCTGAGACGGCGAATCTTTTGTAATCAAATCGGGATATTGCTCCTCCAATTTCGTCAGTTCGTGAAAAAGTGAATCATAGGCAGCATCAGAAATCAGCGGCTTATCAAGAACATTATAACGATAGCGGTGATCGTCAATTTCTTTCCGCAGTTGTTCCAATCGTTTTTTTGCTTTATCTCTTGACAACATAATTTGCTTTGTTATAATGATAACAGAATCACGA
>CAZHFJ010000052.1:3557-5274 GCA_964531145.1 uncultured Candidatus Saccharibacteria bacterium
TGTTCATGACTATATTATAGCAATATTGAATTTAAAAAATTACAACTCTTATTTTATTTTGTTCAACTCCGATTTGGCGCTGGCCTGAAGTTGAGAAATCAATCCATCGTAGATTTTCAATAATTTCCGCTCGCGGCCAACAACTTGTTCCCTTCCTCGCTGGCAGGTTTCAATAAAAATTCCTAATGTTTCCCCCAAATACTCTCGGCGCTTTCTTGGACCAAAGCCGGAAATTGTTCGCAAATTATGCAGGCGATCAGCCATTTTAATAATTAAAACCCAGCTGTCGCGACAATTGGCGGCATAGAGTTGCCGCCAATATAAATCCTTCTTCTCTGGTTTAGTCAAAGCGCCGACTAAAAAAAATACTCGTTTCGGGAAAAATAATTTCATCTCCTTTTTAATTTTTCCCAGCGCTTTTTTGTCCGGCCGCTCCCACTCATCATGTAGACAAGCGGCGGCTTGCTCGACAACACCGCCGCCTACTCTTCGGACAACTTCCGCCACCGCCAGACAGTGCTCAAAATACGGACCACCGGTTTTTCGCAACTCCCTCCGATGATGCCAAACCGGCACATGCTTTGAGCGCATCAACATTCCCAGCTCCTCGTTGGAGAGGCCGGTTTGATGACCGCGCAAAAGTTCTAAAAGAGTGAAAGTATATGGGACTTCGACAAATTTATCAGTCATATATACTTTTTTTATAGCGCTAGAATTAAAAAACCAGTGATTACTTTTTCTTATAAGCCAAAAAAGTATTCAGAGCTGTAACTCTTTTCGCTTCACTGCTGCCAAAATTTCCACTGGCTAAGTCCTTCGTACAGTTGCAAAATCCGTGGCCGAAATAAAGAGTACTGCCGGAAACTTGATATATATCATAAACAGTTGTGCCGGCAGCAATGCCGGAAGTATAACTCAAATTAATTTTACCAGTTGATGGAATTGTCAGATTCATATTATCATCGTGATCAGGCGTTGAACTTAAAGTTGCGCAACTCTCACCACTGTATCTTTTATGATTTGCCGTGCCGTTGGAGTTGATAGTAAAAGTATGTCGTTCTGCCCACGGCGAATTTAGGTCAGGAACCAAACAGCCGGTATCCCAACTAGCAACTAATGCCGAATCGACATTTTCAGAAACACCCACTCCAGTAGAATTATTGCCACTCTTATCGAAATAGCTGCTCAAAAGCATCACTGGATAACTAAAAATTCTAAATCCCAAAAAGGAAGCGATGAACAATAGCACAATTACGACCGCTAGAATAATTCCCCCGACTAACCAACAACTGTGTTTTTTCGGTGCTGGCGCTGATAGATTTTGATTTTCCGCTCCAGCAGCAACTGTTTTTTCTTCAGCTCCGCCAGAGGCGCCTGTCTCACCGCTAGGCGGAGATTTTACTTCGTTCAACATTTTCCCCTCCCCAAGTAGTGAAAATTTGACAGTTTTCACTAAAATTAATATTAATCTTGAATTACGAAATTGCGAGTCCTTACTAAATTTCGACGGTTGCGAGCGCTTTCCCTTTCGCCGAAGGCGGAAAGGAGAAAAGAGCGCCTAGAAATTTGATGAGGGCGAGCAAAAATTTCGTAATTTTTTACTGCTATAAATATTTTATCTCTTTTGGCGCTAAATTCAAGAGCGGAGCGCAGATTTTGTCAACTTCGTGAGCATCAAAACCAGCGATAATTTTCCCAATCGGCGGGTCGCAGGGCT
>CAZHFJ010000053.1:0-5105 GCA_964531145.1 uncultured Candidatus Saccharibacteria bacterium
CATAGTAGCTTGAATGAGCGAAAATCACCGTGTTGCCTGCCTCTCCGGGAAGAGCAGTTTTGGCCATTTGAGCCACCCCACTCTCTAGCGCTTTCATGTACTCCTCTTTATTATTACCATCTATGTTTGGAATGATCGGGGCTTCCAGCCCGAGTTTTTCGATTCGCAGGGCATAAGAAGAGTTGCCTTCATTTATGTTTGATGTGGCTGTTTCGGAAGTCGAGGGCTCCGATTGCTTAATTCCACTGGTAGTTGGGTTATCGCTCGAGGTATTCGGTTTTTGCCTTAAATTAAAAATATTAGAAAGAGAGAAAGCCAGCGAGCCGGTGATAATGGCAATCATCAGAGCGATTAAGATTTTCATTTTATTAGTCATAAAGTTATTATACTACAGTCAATCTCGATATGCGATGCGATTGACCAAAATCTGATTTTTAGTTGAAAGTTGAACAAATCAAAGGTAGAGTAAGAATATGAATAAAAGTCAACTGATACAGTTTCTAAGGGAGAATGAAATCTGGGCCAAAAGGACAATGGGGCAGAATTTTTTGGTCAAGCAAAAAATTCTGCCCAAAATCGTCGCGGCGGCGGAACTTACACCGACTGACACCGTCGTCGAAATCGGGCCGGGACTGGGAATTTTGACGGAGGAATTGGCAAAAAAAGCGGGAAAAGTGATTGCGATTGAAAAAGACAAGCGCCTCGCAGAGGCGCTAGAATCACGAATTACGAATCATGAATTATGGAGGGAAAAAGTAACAATAATAAATCAAGATGCATTAAAAATCCATAATTCAGAATTCATTATTCATAATTCAGGTTTTAAAGTCGTTGCCAATATTCCCTACAATATTACTTCTGCCGTCATTCGAAAGTTTTTGGAGGCGGAGGACAAACCGTCACTAATGGTTTTGTTGGTGCAAAAAGAAGTGGCGGAAAGAATCGTCGCCAAGCCGGGCGAGATGTCGCTGCTTTCAGTTTCAGTCCAATTTTACGCCGAGCCGGAAATTGTCCGAATTGTCAAAAACACCTCGTTTTTCCCAAAACCGGAGGTGGACTCGGCGATAATAAAATTAAAAGTAAAAAGTAAAATTCCTCGTTTGCAAAATTACGCTCGCCCTGACCAAATTTCTAGGCGCTCTTTTCCGCCTTCAGCGGAAAGCGCTTGCGACCGTCGAAATTTGGCAAGAGCTCGCAATTTCGCAATTCAAGAGTTTTTCCGCCTAGTGAAATTTGGCTTTGCCGCTAGACGGAAAACCCTGGAAAATAATTTGGCTGCCGGATTGCATATAAACAAATCCGAAGCATCTGATATAATTAAAAAAGCCGGACTGGCGGAAAAAGTCCGGGCTCAAGAACTGTCGATGGAGGACTGGTTGGAATTATTTCGTCATTCCGGACTTCCGCCTCGGCAAGCCGAAGGCGAGACGGGTGATCCGGAATCCACTATTAAATAGATCCTGAATCAAGTTCAGGATGACATTCTTAACAGAGGGAAAATGGGTGAGGAAAAGAAAAAATCAATCGGGGAAATTGACATTGATGAAAAAATCACTGTCAAAAAAGACGGCAAAAAAGTTGAGGAAGAAACAATCATCGAAAAAGTCGTTGAAACGCCGGCTAGGGTCTTGGATGAAACAGTTGAAGCAACAAAAAATGTCGAGAAAACCGTTATTGAGAAAGGGCCGGTGAAAGGAGTGCGCAATTTTTGGCGGACTCTTGGCCCGGGTTTGACAACCGGTGCCGCTGGTGACGATCCTTCGGGAATTGCGACATATTCGCAAACCGGCGCCGGCTACGGTTATAAATTTCTCTGGCTGGCGCCTTTTACTTTTCCGTTGATGGCGGTGGTTCAGGAGATGTGCGCCAGAATCGGTTTGGTTACCGGCCGTGGGTTGGCAGCTAATATTCGAAAATTTTTTCCCCGCTGGGTGCTAATTCTTTGCACGGTTCTATTATTCATCGCCAACACTTTTAATATCGGCGCTGATCTCGGAGCAATGTCCGAGGCGATTCGGCTGTTTTTGCCGCAAATCGATTATTTTGTTCTGATTATTCTTATCGCCGCGGTCATCATGCTTTTGCAGATTTATACTCGCTATAAAAAATATGCCAAATATTTAAAGTGGCTGGCACTGGTGCTTCTTGCCTATATCATTTCAACTTTTCTGATAAAAGGGTTGAATTGGCGGGAAATCGGCTTGTCGGCGCTGCGACCGGTTTTCGGTTTTTCCAAAGACCAGATTCTAATTATTACCGGCGTGCTCGGCACAACTATTTCACCCTATCTTTTTTTCTGGCAAACATCGCAGGAAGTTGAGGAGGAGATTGAAGACGGGCTGACAAATATCCAAGAGCGGCAAAAAAGTCTTTACGGCGGCGAAATTAAAAAAATGCGGATTGATATCTGGTCGGGAATGTTTTTGTCAAACTTGGTGATGTTTTTCATTATCACCGCTTGTGCTGCCACGTTGCATAAAAACGGCATTTTCGCCATTAACTCTGCCGCCGATGCCGCCGAAGCGCTACGGCCGTTGGCCGGTGATTATTCGTACTTTTTGTTCGCAATCGGGATTATCGGCGTCGGCGCGCTGGGAATCCCGATCTTGGCTGGTTCGAGCTCTTACACTTTTGCCGAGAGTTTTCACTGGAAGGAGGGCTTGCATTATAAATTGCGCCAGGCGTATTCTTTTTACGGCATCATTATAATTTCTTTGGTTATCGGTGTTTTAATTAATTTAGTCGGGATTGATCCGATGAGGGCATTGGTCTATGCGGCAATACTTAACGGCTATATTGCGCCGGTGATTTTAATTTTGATTTTAATTCTTTCATCTAGCCGGAAACTAATGGGCAGTCGCGTTAATGGCGCCTGGTCGAAAATTATCGGCGGAGTTGCAATATTACTTATGGCCTTTGCCGGCGTAGCGACAATCTGGTCGCTGATATTTCGATAGCTGTAATTTGTTGGGCTAATTTGTTATAATCCGATCATTATGAAAAACGGGACTTTATTTATTGTTGCCACTCCGATCGGTAATTTGGATGATATAACCAAGCGGGCGATTGATATAATATCTTCCGTTGATTTTGTTGCCTGCGAAGATACGCGAGTTGCCGGCGGACTTTTGCATCATTTGGGAATTAAGAAAGAGCTAATTTCGCTTCATCAGCATTCGAGTGATGAAAAAATTGATTATATTATCAGAGAATTGCGACGCGGAAAAAATATCGCATATGTTTCCGATTCCGGCACGCCGGGCATTTCCGATCCGGGACAAGCGCTAATCGTGCAAATCCGAAATCCGAATGTCGAAATCCGAAACAAACGAAATCAAATCCAAAATTCGAATATCCAAATAATACCAATCCCGGGGGCGAGTGCCGTGACGGCGGCAATCTCAATTAGCGGAATGGTTGATAAGGAGTTCTATTTTGTCGGATTTTTGCCAAAGAAGAAGGGGCGGGAGACGAAATTCAAAGAGTTGGCGGTGCTAAAAGCTCCGATTGTTGTTTATGAATCGGCACAGCGTCTGGAAAAAACATTGAACGACATCAAAAGTCATTTTGGCGCCGGCTCGGAGGTCTTCCTCGCCCGCGAAATGACAAAAAAGTTTGAAGAGTATTGGGGCGGGGACATCAGCGAAATTATCAGCGATCTCAAAAATCACAAAATAAAAGGAGAGTTTGTGCTAATTGTGAAAAAATGATCTAATAAAAATTTTGCCGCAGCTGAATTACGCACGCCAGTGGCAAGATATTTGTATACCGATTTTCAACGATCGTTGAAAATCGGTATACATTTGAGCAAATAAAACGCCCCGACGTGATGTCGAGGGCAGGACGCGGCTAGTTGATAGCCGATCAGGCGAGCGGTTAGATCGCCTCTCAGAAGATGATCGTGTGTTCGTGTTGGCCGTGGCAATCACGGCGAATACCAGACAAAGTAACTGACTTGACAGATATCTTCACTATTGCCAGAGTTCTCATCACGGCGCTCATCATTGATGTGACTGTTTGTTCAAGTTCCGGACACAAGACAAAATCTCCAATCGTTAAGCTTTTGTTGACGACAAGTCGGAGTTTGTCCGGCGGCCGCAGTACGGGATTTGCGGAAATGCTGTCGTCCTCCTTCATCCCTACATCGGTAAGAATATGCCAAAGCGCTACTTCCAACGCATTACGCAGAAACTGGTCATCCATCCGAAATTCCTCCTCATTGGGTTGGTATAGAATTTATATCATAAGAGCAAAAAAATAGCAAGAGAAAAAGAAAAACCAGCCCTACGACTTGGGCTGGCGACTGATCCTCCTAAGAAATCCTAGCTGCTCTGCGTGCCGGTCGGCGCGTCCCGCCGACCGAGACACAGCGATTACCGCTACCGCCACACCGGCAGCGACGGTCACGGTTATGATCCATGCCCAGATAGGCTGTTTCTCACCTTCTTTCCCTGTCACCTCTGCTGAACGGCGATCATCAGGATGCCGTTGTCTGTTTTCCAGGCGCAGACGCGACTCTCTTCTCCGAATGGTTTGACCAGCGCCAGTTCTTTGTTGCCGTTGACGATGTGGTAGCATCCTCGCAATTCCTCCAGAGACAACTCGTTGCGAGGATAGGCGAAGTAGCAACGCGCATCATCCGACCAACGAAGGATGCAGTGTTCTTTTACTCCGACCCCTGGCTGGGAGAAGCGCGGTTGGGCGCCGGGGACACCGAACGGCAGGAAGCCGTTTTTTGAGGGAAAGACAACGATTGATCCTCCCTCGGCGTTGGGGATGAAGGCAACGACGCCTTCGCTTTTTTTGTTCTCTTCCCATTCCAGTATGCCATCGACATGCTCTTGCGGCCGTATCACTATCACTGCCTTTCTTGATTTTTGCCAGCAGCAGCCGGCTGTGTGGAATTCTGATTAAATGGTATCATAAAATTCAAAACTTGTCAAGATTTACGCCGCTGATTCGTTCTGATAATATCAAGTTATGAGCATCCCACTTCGCTAAAGCTTCGCGGGATTCTAACTAAAATGATATGGAACGAAAAAAATTCTACATTACGACTCCAATTTATTACGTCAATGATGTGCCACATATCGGGCACGCTTACA
>CAZHFJ010000054.1:0-4971 GCA_964531145.1 uncultured Candidatus Saccharibacteria bacterium
ACCCAGGCAGGGCAGCAAGATGTAAACATTGGAAGATTACGCTTAGTTTCCAATCTCTCAATCAGCTCCTGCGCTTCTTCAACTGTGGTAATATCAGCGCCGAAATTAACATCAAAAACAAAGTCAAAGCCAAGGTTTCGAAGAGCAGTTATTAGTTTTTTATCAAAATTTTTGCCCGCCTGCTTGCCAAAAAGCTCGCCGATCGAATAACGAGCTGAAGGTGCGAATTGGGCGACTAGCACTTGCCCCTTCTTTTTATGATCCAAAAGTCTCTCGACCCTTTCAACCTCTGACTTCTCTTGAAGTGAGCCAGATGGACATCTAAGAATACACTGTCCGCAAAAAACGCAATTGGTATTGGCAAAAGACTTCCCATCTTTCGGCCCAAAAATTATTGATGAACCTCGGTATTTGCTGGCGATGTTGTCCAGCCCAGTAATCTCCTCACAGGTTGAAAGACAATTACCACACTCTACGCATTTGCTTGAATCCCAAAGGATCGAGGGAGTTTTGGCATCAATTTTAAATTTCCTCCGCCTTTCTGGAAATCTCGAGGCCTTTAAACCAAACTTATGTGCCAATGCTTTAAGTTCACAGTTGTCATGCCAGTTGCATCCATCACATTTTTTTATATGATCAGAGAGAAGCATCTCTAGATTCAATTTGCGAATTTTTTTCACTCTCGGGGTATCAAGTTTTATCTCCATTTGATCAGCAATTTTTGTATTACAAGATGTTACGACCTCATACTTTTCGCCGGTTTTGACCTCGACTAGACAAAGACGACAGCTGGCATTGGGTTTAAGATCTGGGTGGTAACAAAGAGTTGGGATCTCTAAGGCATTTTCTTTGGCAACTTCTAAAATAGTCCTTCCCTCTTGCACCTTATATTTCTTGCCATTAATTTTAATCTCGAAGTATTTAGCCACCTAAAAGCTCCTCTCTAAAATTTTCTATTGCGGACAAAACCGGCGAAGCAACTGATTTACCCAAAGCACAAAAACTGCTGCCCTCTGCTGCTGTCGCAATTTCAGAAATTGTCTCGAGAGTCTCCTTTTTGTCCCAAAGACTAGCCGAGGATAGAAGATCGTTTATTTTCTCAGCAATCCGATAGGTGCCTTCACGACAAGGAGTACACTTGCCGCAAGACTCGGATTTCAAAAATATTATTGAATTTATCAATGTTTCTAGGATACGTCGATCTTTGCCATAAACTTGTATCGCTCCAGTGCCAACGACACTTTGATCTAATTTTTCTGGCGGTAAAAAATAGCCAGATGGCCCGCTGATTCTAACAAATTTTATCTTTTCCACAATCCTTTCCCTGCCGATAATATCCTTAATTTTGGCGTCAATATTAGCTTCAACAACCCGACGACCAACATAGTCTCCGGATAGGCAATAAAATCTTTTTGGCTCGTAACTGCCCTGGGCAACTAGATGTGCCCGATACAGTGTTTCGGCATTGTTGATTAGCGTCGGATAGCCAAAAAGACCATGGCTTGTCGGAAATGGTGGCTTCATACGCGGTTGGCGAATCTTGTCTTCCATCACCTGAAGAAGTGTTGTTTCCTCACCGCAAAGATAACGACCAGTGTCGATAAATATTTCGATTTTTTTACCTTTAGCCGCGTGCTGGATTTTTTTCAGATATTTCTTATATTTGTCATTCAAGAAAATGTATGATCTTAAAGCTTTAATCACATCAGCTGCAGTTTCTATCCCAGCAATCAGTTCTTTCAAATGATGGTTAATAATATATTCATCTTTAAAAACTCCCGGCTCGCCCTCGGAGAGGTTGCAAATCAAAAATCGCTTTTGGTCAGGAGATTCTTTGACCATCTGCCACTTCTGCCAAGTCGGAAATCCGGCGCCACCAAGACCGGTGAGCCCTGATTCTTTTAATGCCTTAATAATTTCCATAATTTAAATGACTAAATCCGAAATCCGAATGATGAAGAAATGTCGAAACCAGAATAACTAATGACCTGCCTGCCGGCAGGCAGGCGAACAAATATCAAATGACCAAATGTCTAATAATTCAATTATTTTAGTCATTCGTCATTCGGACTTCTTAATTTTTTAGTCATTCTGATTTCGTCATTTATTCTTAATTCGATATTCTGATTTCGTCATTTAAATTAATTGCCAGCAATTAATTTTGCCATTTCGACTAGCCGGCAGGAGTAACCCCACTCATTATCATACCAAGCGATAACTTTGACTAGATTGCCACCAATCACATTTGTCAGGGTTAGATCAATTATCGCTGAAGCAGTATTGCCAATAAGATCCGAAGATACCAGGGGCTCATCAGAAACTGCTAGAATGTTTTTCATCTCATTATCAGCTGCTTCCTCAAATTTTTTATTTAGCGCATCAATCGTTGTCGGCCGCTCTATTGTTGCCACAATATCTGATAGCGAGACGATTGGTGATGGTACTCTGATCGCCAGACCATCAAATTTTTTATCCAACTCAGTGATAATTTTGGTTACGGTTTTAGCCGCACCGGTTGTTGTCGGCACAATGTTTATTGCCGCTGACCTGGCCCGCCGGAGATCCTTATGCGGGCCATCAACTAAATTCTGATCAGCAGTATAGGAATGAATAGTGGTCAAAAGCGCTTGCTTTACGCCGAAATTGTCATTTAAAACCTTGATAGTTGGAGCAATACAATTAGTGGTGCAAGAGGCATTAGAGATAATTTCCTCGCCCTGATATTTATCTGCATTTACGCCAATTAAGTATGTTGGAATCCTATCATCTTCCGCCGGCGCGGAAATCACCACCTTTTTTGCCCCAGCTTTTAGATGATCGCGGCAAAGATCTGAGGTTAGAAAAACTCCGGTTGATTCAATCACAACATCAATATTTAGTGCCTGCCATGGCAAGCGAGCCGGCTCTTTTTCAGCATAAAAATGAACACGCTTCTCGCCAATTTTTATCTCTTTGTCGGAAATTGAGAGTGGCTTATTAAATATCCCGTAGATCGAATCATGACGCAAGAGAAATAACAAAGTTTCCGGATCTGCTAGATCATTAACAGCAACTAACTCTAGATCGTCTCGACCAAGAATAATTTTAGCGGCAGATCGGCCAATCCTGCCGAAACCATTAATCGCAATTTTAGTCATGGCTCCCTCCTAAAGGATAACAAGAAAGTTATAAACTCTCACAGATATTACATCACAGATGTCCACAGATATTATAATACTAATCTTTTAATTTTTACCTTAAAATTGCCGAAATATAGAAGTAAACCAACTTTAAGATTATTAAACTTCAGATAATCCAAAACTTGGGAAATATCTTTTTGATAAACAGTTTCTCTAGTTTTCAACTCGACAACCACTTTATCCTCAATTAAGAAATCTAACCGATAATTTCCGACTATTTCCTCGTCGATTTTCAATTTGCAGTAACACTCTTTCTTATATTCTTATATTTTAAACCTGATTCTTTTAAGTGTTTTTCAAAAACTTTCTGGTATATCTTTTCGGCAAACCCCGAACCGATTTCGTTTTGGGCTTGAAAAGCAATTCCGATTATCTTTTTTGTTAATTCCTGTTCTGGATATTTCTTTTTGGTTTCATCTGTGCTCATCTGTGGACAACTATCTGTGAGAGTTTTTGTTCCTTATATATTTAAATGATTTTCTTATATTCCGCCACAATGCGACAGATTTTAACAAACTCCCCCACTTTTAGCCCAGCACGACCGACCAACACTCCGTCAATTTCTGGCCGGCGGACGAAACTGTAGACATTGGCAGCATTTACAGAACCGCCATAGAGTATCGGCGTCTCAGCAGAGACAATCTCGCGTAATTTGACAATTACTCTCGCAGAGTATTCTGGGGTCGCTGGCTCATTTGCCCCAACCGCCCAGACAGGCTCATAAGCAACAACGATATCTCTATACTCACTCTTCCTAACATCAGAGAGTAGCTCCTTGAGCTCATCAACAACCTTTTGAACTGAATCTTCACTCTTTTTCTGCTCACCGACACAAACTATTGGTGAAAGCCCGGCATCAAGCGCCGCTGCTGCTTTACGAGCAACTATTGATGCTGTTTCGCCAAAATTCTTCCGCCTTTCGGAGTGGCCAACAATAGCATACCGGGCAACATCACACACCATCGTGGCAGAGATCTCGCCGGTAAATTCGCCTTCAGAAAGATAATGAATATTCTGGGCACCAAGAGCCAACTGATCGATTCGCTTATGAATTATCCCTGCTACTTCAGTTAACCAGATTGCCGGTGGACAAAGGATAATCTCGACACCCGAGAAATTTTCAATTCCATCACGAATCCCAGTCGCTAACACTATTGCGTCCGAGAGACTCCCGTACATTTTCCAATTAGCAATAACAATCGGCCGACGCATAAAATTTCCCTCCGTAATTTTTTCATTGGTGAAATGCGATGAGTAATATTGCTTTTGCGAATGCCGGCGCCCGACTTTAATGCTTCTGTGACTGATGAGACTGCCGATGATCAGCGATAAATCGAGTCAATAGTCAGGGAAGAGGGCGGGGCTGGAGTAGGTGGCTGAAGCGAAAGCAATATGCGAATAAAGCATTTCATAACCTAAAATTACTCAGCAGTGTAAACCTTGTACCCTTCTTTGACCGGCTGATCAACAGCGACACCAACCTCATCGCCCGCCTTACCTTCCTCGATCGGCTGTCGATCAATCTGGATCGAACTCACCGCTTGCTCAAACTCACCAGCTTTACCGCCAACAATCTTGACTTTATCCCCGACCTTCAGGGGTTTTTCAAGCTTGATGACTGCGGCTCCAGCCTTAGGGAAGTAGTGAGTGATCTCCCCAACAAATTTCCCCTTTTCTTGATCTTTCTCCGCCATTTCTACTCCTTTTTTATATAAGGAAAATAAACTCTCACTGATCCTTATAAAGTTACAAGAAACAAGATACCCCTCGGCTTCGCTCAGGGCGAGCAAGA
>CAZHFJ010000055.1:0-4601 GCA_964531145.1 uncultured Candidatus Saccharibacteria bacterium
GGGTGGCAATAGATCCCTGCCTGACGGCAGGCAGGTGTGGTAGTTTTTACTTCAATATTTCTCATCCAGTTTATCTCTTGCTCCATTGTGGCGCCCGCCGAGCTTTTTTCAGCCCCGGTTTTTTCCGCTCGACTTCTCGCTGATCACGGGTCAAAAATCCTGCCTTCTTTAACGTTGGCCGAAATTCAGGATTGAGGGAAATAAGAGCTCGGGCAAGGCCAAGTTTTGTGGCTTCAATCTGGCCAGTTTTTCCGCCACCAGAAAGTAAAACCGAAAGGTCAAAATCACCATATTTGCCGACTAATTTCAAGGGCGAGAGCGCAGCTTCCGGAAGAGTACTCTCTTTATTGTTTACAAGACACTTGCCATTTCCAGGATAAATTCTCACTCTGGCCACAGCTGTCTTTCTCCGCCCCGTTCCATAAAAATATTTATTTTCAGGTGATTTTGGCATGATTTTATTCCTCTACGATAAGATTTTTTTCATTAATATATGGATGATTACTATCAGGATAAATTTTCAAATTTTTCATTAATTTATCCCGCATTCGATTATCCGGCAACATACCTCTGACCGCGTGTCTGACAATTGCAACTGGGTTATCCTTCTGCAATGTAGAAAAAGTTGTAGTTTTTATTCCACCGTGATAGCCGCTATATTTGAAATACTGCTTAGAACTATTTTTATTTCCACTTAAATAGGTGCCTTTGGCATTGATAACAATAACAATAATATTTGGCAAAACATTCGGTCTATAAGCCGGAGAATTTTTTCCACGCAAAAGGAAAGCAACTTTAGTTGCAAATCTTCCCAACGGTTTTTTACTGGCATCAACCAAATAATATTTTGTCTTGCTCTTTTCTGTCATTTTAGATTATTTTTATACTCCGGTTTTTCTAGCTGCTTTTGTCCTCACAGACGTAACAACGCCGCCTTTTTGCGAAGAAACCAGCAGTTTATCCAAGCGTTTCTGGGCCTTAACCTGCGTCCGACTTAACTTTGGCTCTCTAACCCTGTCTTCTTTTTTGGACTTCTCGGCGACTTTTTTCGCTGCGACAAAGACTTTTCGGTCAACGAGCTCAATCCGAGCAAGTTGCGCGTTGTCGCCCAAGCGATTATTTAGATGATAGAGTCTGATAAAACCTGATCCACGATCTTTGTACCTGGCTGATAGTTCGTTATAAACTTTTTTCGCTGCATTTTTATCGTAGAAATAACCAAGAAGATATCTCAAAGTATTCAAATTCTGATTCTTTGAAAGAGCGATTAATTTTTCAACCTCGGAGCGGAGTTCTTTAGCTTTGGGCAACGTTGTATCAACTTTTTCATATAAAACTAAAGAAGCAGCGAGATTGCGCATCAGGGATTTTCGATGATCAGATTTTCGACCAAGTTTGCGTCGTAGCATTTTTATTAGCCTAAAAGTGCCTTTATTTCGTCAAAACCTTTTTTGCCCAAACCTTTAACCTCAGAAAGCTTCAGATCACTCAAACGCCGCAGGCCGGCAATGGTTTTTATTCCGGCATTAACCAGGGCATTTATTGTTCTTGCAGATAAACTTAAATCTTCTACTCTAGTTTTAGGATCAATTGCCGGAATTTCTTCTTGTTCTACGGAAACTGTTTCTTCCGGCACCTCCCCTGCCTTCTCTGTTTCAATAGTTGGTTTACCCTGCGCGATGTAACTAAAATGCTCGACCAGAATCTCCGCGGCAGTTGTCAAAGCCTCACGAGCCGAAATAGCACCGTTAGTAGTAATTTCTAGCTCGATCTTATCATAGTTAGTCATCTGTCCGACTCGAGTGTGTCCGACGCGGAAGTTAATCAGCTTTACAGGAGAGAAAACACTATCAATCGAAATGCGGCCGATATCACCTTTTTCAAGCACTTTTTCTTCGGTTGGCCGAAACCCTCTTCCTTGCTCAAGAACTACTTCAAGATTAAAATTAGCTCCCTTATCCAGAGTTACAATATACTCTTTTGGGTTGAGAATCTCAATATCTGAGGTCAACTTAAAGTCAGCAGCAGTGATTGTCTTTGGGCCTTTAGCGTTAAGCTCGATGGTCACCGGTTCGTCTGAGAAAGATTTAAAGTTTATTTTTCTCAGATTCATAATAATTTCTATCATGTCTTCTTTGACATGAGGAATTGCTGAAAATTCATGTGATATACCCTCAAGCTTCAATGAAGATATTGCCGTTCCTGGCAACGAAGAAAGTAAGACTCTTCGCAGGGCATTACCTAAAGTTGCGCCATAGCCTGGATAGAGTGGCTCGATCGTAAAAATTGATTTTGTCTCGTCAACCACATCTTCTTTTATTTTAGGAATTTCACTGGCTTCGATCATATTCTCTCCTTTTTATTATCGTGAATAATACTCAATTACTAAATTGATATCAAATGGTAGCTCCAGCTCGTCTTTTGTCGGAAGATGTTTCAATTTGGCAATCTGTTTCTTCTGATCAAAGGAGAGCCATGAGGGGAGCTTAATCTTATCGTCAACTTTAATCTTTTTGTTTTCCTTCGCCCTTATCTCATCTTTGTCGGAGATAATAAAGGAAGGGATATTAACATTTTTGCCATTAACCAAGAAATTATTATGGCTGACCATCTGGCGGGCCATTGACCTAGAAGCGGCAACGCCAAGACGGTAAATAATTGAGTCAAGACGAGCCTCCAAAAAGCGAACTAAATTTTCACTAGTGTCGCCACTCTTTTTCCCGGCTTTAAGATAATAATTTTTAAGCTGTGTCTCGCCTAGATTATAGATTTTTTTTACTTTTTGTTTTTCTCGCAATTGTTTGCCGTATTCTGAAAGTTTTGTAAATAATGACGGGCCATGTTCTCCTGGGGCATATGGGCGCCTGGTAATCGGGCACTTAGGCGAAAAACACTTTTCGCCTTTTAGGAAAAGCTTTACACCTTCTCGACGGCACTTTCGACAACCATATTTCATATAAATAAACTTAAAATTTAAAATTCACCCGTCTCGCCTCCGGCTTGCCGAGGCGGAAAACGCAAAACTTCGGTAGCCACTGCGTGGCTGCATTATTTGATAGTCCAAGCACGGAGTGCTTACTATAGTTTTGACTTTTGACTTTTGGCTTTTGAGTTTTCATTAAACTCTTCTAACTTTCTTTCGCCGGCAACCATTATGAGAAATCGGCGTGATATCTTTGATTAATTCCACCTCGATATTAGCATTGTGGAAAGCCCGAACAGCTGAGTCGCGGCCAGAGCCAACACCAGAAATGTAAATTTGAGCTTTTCTTAGGCCCCGAAGCTTAGCTTTTTCGATTGCAGCAGAAGCAGCTAGCGAAGCTGCATAAGGGGTTGATTTTTTTGCCCCTTTAAAACCAATTGAGCCAGCCGAGGCCCAGGCAATGACATTACCCTGCTCATCAGTTACAGTCACGATAGTGTTGTTAAATGATGATTGAATATAAACATTGCCGGATACAACCGGTTGCAAAATCTTTTTTTTCTTTGACGTTGTTTTAGCTGTTTTCGTTACCATTTGATTTAAAATACAAGTTACAAGATACAAGACACAAACAAGTTCCAGTAACCAAATTCGAAACTACAAATATTTGGATATTGAGATTTGGAATTTGGATATTGTTTGGACACTTGTTTCTTGTGTCTTGGTTATTGCTTTTAGGTTTTCTCTGCTGCTTTCTTTCGACCTGACCCGACAGTTACTTTTTTGCCGCGTTTTGTCCTGGCATTTGTTCTGGTTCGTTGCCCCCTAACTGGAAGATTTTTCGAATGTCTCATGCCGCGGTAGGTGCCGATTTCTTTCAACCGCTTAATATTCTGACTAATATCAGCCTTCAAATCACCCTCAATTTTGTAATCTTTAGAGAGAACCTGCCTAATTCTTTCTAGCTCTTCGCCCTTTAATTTCGAGGCACGAATATCAGGATCAATCTTAGCTTGGGTTAGGATTTTTTTGCTAAGCGTCGGCCCAATACCAAAAATATAGGTTAAGGCAACTTCGATTCTTTTTTCATTCGGAATTTCAATCCCAGTAAGTCTAACCATTTTCTATCCCTGCCTTTGCTTATGTTTAGGATTTGTGCAAATTACAAATACGGTTCGCTTGAGTGTTGGCGAATTTGCGCTGCCTTTTTTCTTGCGAATCACGATTTTGCATCGGCTACAAATTTTTTTAACAGATGGTCTAACTTTCATAACTATACTGCATAAACACGGTTAAAAATACAAAAGCCAAAAAGTTTCCCCTGCACCTCTTGTCTTTAAATATTGACTTTTTCCCTTGAAGTGATTCTACCTTTGGTTAAATCATACGGGGTCAATTCGATTTTGACTTTATCGCCAGGCATGACCTTAATAAAATTCTTTCTCATTCTGCCTGAGAGATAGGCCAAAATTGTATGGCCCGAAGCTAATTTAACCATAAAAGTTGAATTCGGCAGGGCTTCTTCAACAATACCCTCAACTTGGACAACATCTTTATCTGTCATACTTTTAAAATCGTAACATAATAATACGAGCAAGTCAACAAATTTTTTAGATTGATCCTTTGTTTTTAGTAATTTCTATCTTGACATCTTGACAAATAAGAATTTCAGCGATAT
>CAZHFJ010000056.1:0-4485 GCA_964531145.1 uncultured Candidatus Saccharibacteria bacterium
AGATACAAATAAGAAACAACCCGTCTCGCCTACGGCTCGCCGAGGCGGATCAGTGGGAGTTTATACTACCTAATTATCAAGGAGATATGATGAATGAAGACAAAGCCAACTTTATACAAGCGATTGAGGAACTCTGTGAAGAAAAAGGCTTGGACAAAGAAATAGTAATTTCAACCGTTGAAGCTGCACTCGCTGCTGCATATAGAAAAGACTATGGTCGGCCTAAGCAAGTAATTCGGGCCAAACTTGATCCAGGAACTGGCGAAGCAGAGATGTCCAAAATCACAACTGTGGTCGCTGATGAAGAGCTGGAAAATCCGGAAGCGGAAATTGCCCTTTCTGAAGCTAAAAAATCGAAGAAAAAAGCTAAGGTCGGAGATGAAATCATTGAACCTCTGCCTAAAGAAGAAACTTTTGGTCGAATAGCGGCACAGACCGCCAAACAAGTCATCATTCAGAGAATCCGCGAAGCAGAGCGCGACATGATTTATAGCGAATTTAAAGAACGCGAACATAGTGTTGTTAATGGCTCAGTCCAGCAAATTGAGGGCAAGAACATTGTTGTTTCTCTTGGCAAAGTTAATGCAATTATGTTTCCGTCAGACCAAATAAAAGATGAGCGATACTATGTTGGCCAGCGGCTGAAAGTCTATATCAAAGAGGTGGCCCAAACTTCACGTGGCCCACAGATTCTAGTTTCCCGAACTGATGAAGGATTGATTTCCGGCTTATTTGAGCTAGAAGTGCCGGAAATTGCTAATGGCACAGTTGAGATCAAAAATATTGCCAGAGAAGCTGGCTCACGAACCAAGATAGCTGTTATCGCTCATGATGAGAATATTGATCCGATTGGCTCCTGCGTTGGCCAGAGAGGGACAAGAGTCCAATCGGTGCTAGCCGAAGTCGGCGAGGAGAAGATTGACATTATCCTCTGGGATGAAGACGTTGAAAAGTACATTATGAATGCCCTCTCACCGGCTAAATGTGATCGTATTGTGATTTCCTCAAAAGATAATAAGGCTACAGTTTATGTGCCTGAGGATAGTTTGTCCTTGGCGATCGGCAAGAATGGCCAAAATGTCCGCCTAGCATCGAAACTGACTGGTTGGGGGATTGATATTGAAAAAGCCGAGACCGAGGAGGAGAAGGCTGAAAAAGATACATCCGACGAAGAAAAATCAAAGCCCAAGAAAAAATCCGCCAAAAAAACTAGGAAAAAAGTAGCGGATGACAAAATCGATACCAAATAATATAAAATAGTAAATTCCACAATTTTGAGTTTTGATTTTTGAGTTTTAAGTTTATTTATTATGGATCCCGATATCTTTCGAAAATTTAGCGACAATCTTAAAAAAATCCTGATCCTGGCCGAGAGGATTGCTAAGGATTCCGGCAGGCTAATGGATAGTGAGGATATGCTTTCGGCCCTGACACTCACTCGCGGTACATTGGCAAATGATATCCTCTCAAACTTTGAGGTTACCTCTGATAGAGTCCAGATTGTAGCTAAGCTTGTTAGCAGCCAGAGCAAAAAAACCCAAGTTGTTGGAATTTCAGAAGATGCAAAAAAAGTTATTCAGAGTGCAGTCAAAGTCGCTGCTGATTATAATCATTTTATTGTTGATGCCGAGCATCTACTCCTATCTTTAGTTTCCGATTCAAGGCTCAACTCCTATAGCATTGTTGAGAGAATCGGTGCTAATCCAGGTAAGATTAAGGAACAGCTTGAGACTATTTTTAACGAAATCTCTAAAGCTGCTGGAGGGCCTGGGGAAATATTTAACACCGGAGCTGATCGGCAGAATCTCGAAGGCCTGCCTGGCGGAGAAAATTTTACTGAAGGAGCATTTCAGGAAGCGGCCAGCCGTACAACGACTAAAGATGCTGGGAAGTCTTTCATTGAACAATATACTCTAAACTTGACTAGGTTAGCGCAGGATAATAAGCTCGACCCCTTAATCGGACGTGGAGTAGAAATTGAGAGAGTTTCACAAATTCTCTGCCGCCGGACTAAAAATAATCCGCTCTTGATCGGTGAACCAGGTGTTGGCAAAACCGCTATTGTCGAGGGTTTGGCAAAGAAAATTATTGAGGGCAGTGTACCACCAGTTTTGGTCGGCAAAACAATATTTTCCCTTGATCTTGGTGCACTCCTGGCCGGCACAATGTATCGCGGCCAATTTGAAAGCCGGGTAAAAAAACTCCTCTCGGAAATTAAAAAAGCCGGTAATGTTATTCTCTTCATTGATGAGCTGCATACTACAATCGGCACCGGCTCAGCCGAGGGCTCATTGGATACTGCCAATATGCTCAAGCCGATTCTGAGCCGAGGCGAATTTAAAATCATTGGTGCCACAACTTATGACGAATACAAAAAATATCTGGAGAAAGATCCGGCATACGAACGAAGATTCCAAGTTGTCCAAGTCAATGAGCCAACTCCGGAAGAAACCTATAAAATCCTCCGCGGTCTTAGATCACGCTATGAAGAGCATCATGGAGTAAAATTTACGCCCGATGCCCTTCATGCCGCAGTTGAATTTTCTCATCGCTATATTTCCGACCGCTATCTCCCGGATAAAGCAATTGACTTGATTGATGAGGCAGCCGCTGCGACAAATATTGTTACTTCACTCGGGGCTAAAGTTGCAAAATTAAAATCCAAACTCGCCGATATGCTGGCAAAAAAGGAAGATGCAGTTACTGCAGAGAATTACGAAGCGGCAACGCAACTTCGTGAAGAGGAGATAAAGCTTACTGACAGAATTACCGCGCTCGAAGGCGAGCTTATTGCTGGCAAGGAAAAAGTAATTGATGCGGCTGATATTGCCCGTGTTGTTTCACGCTGGACCGGCGTCAATGTCGAAAATCTTTCGCTTGACGAGCGCAAAAGATTTCTCAATTTAGAAACCAGGTTAAAAAGATATATTATCGGCCAAGACGAAGCAGTCAAAGCAATTGCCAAGTCAATTCGCCGCAGCCGTGCCGGTGTTGCCGATCCGCGCCGGCCGATCGGTTCCTACCTGTTTCTTGGCCCAACTGGCGTTGGCAAAACTCATCTTTCAAAAAAACTAGCTGAGATTCTTTTCGGTTCTGAGGACAGCTTGATCAAAATCGATATGTCCGAATTTATGGAGAAGCATAATGTTTCGCGCTTAGTTGGCGCACCCGCTGGCTATGTCGGCTATGATGATGGCGGGAAGTTGACTGAAGCTGTTAGACATAAACCATACTCAATCATCCTTTTTGACGAAATTGAAAAAGCCCATCCAGAGGTTTTCAACATTCTTCTGCAAATTCTTGAAGATGGCTATTTGACTGACGCCAAAGGCCGACGGATAAATTTCCGCAATACAATTGTAATTTTAACTTCAAACTTAGGGACTTTAGAACTTAACAAAGTCGCGGCTATTGGTTTTTCTGCAAATGCTGGTGGTAAAAAGGATTTTGAAAAGAAATATGAGAGTCTTAAAGAGCGGGTGATGGAAATTGTTAACAAAGAACTCCGGCCAGAGTTTATCAACCGCTTAGATTCAATTATTGTATTTCGGCCGCTTGATAAAACTTCAGTCGAGAGAATTGTTGAACTAAATCTAGTAGAGCTTTCTAAGCGTTTGAAAAAGCAGGGGATTATACTCTCTGTTACTAAGGATGTAAAAAAATTTATTGCCGAGACCGGGTTTTCCGAAGAATTCGGCGCGCGGCCAATTCGCCGGGCAATTTCTGAAAATCTCGAAGATCCAATCTCCGAAGCAATAATCGCTGGAAAATATTCTTCTGGTGACAAAATCTCCGTGCATCTGGTTAATGGGAAAATTGTTTTTAGGAAATAAAGATGCGCCGTTCGTTACCGAATCGGCGCAGGGTTACTTTCTCCGATGTCTGTGCCAGTTTTTGGCCGGCACAATCCGAAGAGTCTGAAGCCCGAACATCCCCTTGAGAAATCCGACCATTGATCCCCGCTGACCGATCCAGAAACTGACCATGTTTCCTGGCACCCTCAGCGTACCAGTGCCGGTGTCTTCGTTGATCTCAATGTTATCCTCCCCGAGAGTTTGCCAGACAAACTCCAGCGCGCCGGCAAACGAGCAATGAACATACCATCGCTCGTGTGTTTTCTCGATTCTGACTTTACGGTAATGACCACATTCAGATGGCGGTTCGTTGCCAACTCTACGGCTGTTGCGCTCGAACACCCAGGCAAGGGGCGTCCGTGGATCTTCCGGATCAGGCTGCCGGTGATGATACCATCTGGATAAATCCATTTCCAATCCTCCTTGTGGGGTAGTACTTTTATATCATAAAATAATCACGAAGTCGATCTCTTGTCTTCTGGCTCGCTGCTGACTCACACCTACGGAGTTGTTGATTTTTGCTTGAAACTATGATAAATTCAACTCTGTAAGGAGCATATGACTGAAAACAATTCGTTTCAAAAACCACGAGGGACTCGAGATATTCTGCCAGCTAACCAGCCGTACTGGC
>CAZHFJ010000057.1:0-4318 GCA_964531145.1 uncultured Candidatus Saccharibacteria bacterium
AATTTATAAGAGATCCATCACATCAACATCCCGCAACACATTTCCCCACACCTACGAGGTGTGGGGAAATGTGTTAGCTATAATTTGGCTACAATAAGTTAGCACTTCAATAGCCCAAGATAAATTATTCTGGCGATAGTTCAAATTCCGATATAGTATATCGACATGATGTTTGCATTAGCTCACCCTTAAACCGGAATATCGTGAAAGAGTTTTTAAAGTTTCCCGAACTGTCGGGTTACCTGTATTTTCTACTTTAACAAAATAATTCTCTGCTAATTTGGTTATCACTTCATCGGCCCACGAAGGAGTTAAAACTTTTACGCCGGCAAAATCAATGACAATGTTTTCCTCTTCTTTTATTACATTTATTAAATTCGAGGAGATAATCAAATAGGCCTCGCGACCTGCCGGACGAGAAATTAAGATGTCGCCAAATTTTTTTAATTCTATCCTCATAAAAATTTTAGTTAGAAATCAGCGCTAAACAACCGTTAATTTTCTCCGCTTGACTAATTTCCATTTTTTCGTTTAATTCTGTTTTGGCCGTTCCGGAAATAAAAGTTAAATGATTTTTTGTCTGCTTTATACTTTCTTTGACAAATTTTAATCCGTTACCTCTCGACTCCGGAGCACGGCCAGATATTTTTTCATTAAAAGCCGTTTTCAACGCTTCTTCATCGTTTTTTAATTCCGGTTTTACTCTCTTTAGTGTTGCTAAAATCCCCCGACCCCTATCGGCCAAAACGACTGTTAATTCTTTTTTATTAAATTCATAAGCAAAAAATGCACCGGCAATATCTGGCCAATTTCCTAAATTGTGATCAAAGGAGTTATTGCCGATTTCGCCGGCAATAGCAGATAAAATGTAAATGTCATTTTCCGCAATTTTAGAATTTTTCAATAACAAATTTACCATTGAATCAAGCCGTGATTGAAAAATATCTCTCGTTTCACAATAATATTTTTCATCAATTTTCCGAGGCGGATCATCTTTCGCCCATTGGTATGCTATTGCAAAAATATCGTTCATAACTTGATAGTATCAAAAAATGTTACTGATAGCAAAATTCAAAGCAAATTTATTGCATCAACATCCCAGGTTAGATTTGAAAACTTATAATATGTATTAGTAATTTTCTCATCCGGCAATTTTTTTGCTTTAATCAAAATTTGATAACGGAATCGATTATTCAATCGTTGGAAAAAACATACTCCTGGCCCGATAAATTCTATCTGATTTCCCCCCAACTCCTTGGCCAATCTTTCTATTTGCTGTTTGGCTGTATTCTGTATTCTATCTTCTGACAGCACTCGAATTATATGTGTTTTTGGTGGATAATTCTTCGCCAGTCGTCTCTTGATCTCTTCGTTGTAAAATCCCTCAAAATCATGCTTGGCAGCGAATTTTATCGCTGTAGAATTTGGCCAGTAGGTTTGAATGACTGTTTGGCCTGGTTTATCGCGACGGCCGCTGCGGCCGGAGACTTGAGTGATTAGACGAAATATTTTTTCTGAAGCTCGAAAATGCGGCAGATGTAGTCCGACATCAGCGGAAACAATCCCAACCAAAGAAACACCGGGAATATCAAAACCTTTGGCTAGGATCTGCGTTCCGATGACGATATCAAATTTATGGTTTTTAAAATCCTGATAGAAATTTTCATACTCTGTATGAGTTCGTAATACTTTTGCATCAACCCTTTTAAGCCGTGCTTTGGGAAAAAGCCGGCAAATTTCCGCTTCAATTTTTTCCACCCCGGCACCAAAATATTTGATTCTCAGGCTTCCGCATTTCGGACATTTTGAAGGTATTGTTTGTTTCCGATCGCAGTGATGACAAGAGAAAAAATCACCATTTTGGTCAAAATGATAGACCATTGGTACATCACAGCGACTGCAGTTAATAACCTCTCCACAATCTCGACAGGAGATAAAAGTCGACATCCCACGGCGATTCAAAAATGAAATTGCCTGTTCTTTCTTCTTTAATATTCTTGTCAGAGCTTGATGTAATTTTTCTGATATTGGCGAAAAATTCTCTCTTTTTATTTCATCTCTGAGATCAACAATTTCTGCTGTCGGCAAAGTCAATAAATTGTATCGGCCTGAAAGGATGAGCAAATTATACTTATCGGTTTTGGCCTTATAGAAGGTCTCGATTCTTGGTGTTGCACTGCCTAGAATTAAAAGAGCACCGGTTTCTCTAGTAATTTTTTCAGCCAAAGCCAGGGCATCATATCGCGGATTTTGCTCCTGTTTATATGATTCTTCTTGTTCTTCGTCAACAATAATCAAACCGATATTTTCTGACGGAACTAACAGCGCGCTTCTTGGTCCAACAATTATTTTTTTTCTGCCAGAATAAAAATCCTGCCAACATTGCAAGCGCTCTGATCTCGAAAGTCCAGAATGCATAATACAAACTTCGCCAGCAAAGACTTCCTCAAACCTTTCAATATTCTGCGGTGTCAGAATTATCTCTGGCACAAGTAGAATCACGTTTTTCCCAAGCTCTATTGTTTTTTTTGCCAAATGCAGATAGATTTCCGTCTTCCCGGAACCGGTAACACCATAGATTAATGCTGGCTTTTTATTATCTGATGTTAGATTTTTTGCTAGTTTTTCAAATATAAACTTTTGGTCATTTGTTAATTGATTTAGTTTAATGTTTGTTTCGGATTTCCGCCTCGGCGAGTCGCCGGCGAGACGGGTCGACATTCGAATTTCGGATTTTTTTCTTGGTCTTTTGATGACGGGTGGCAGAAACAAAGAAATTGCTTCTCCTAAACTACATAAATAATATTCCGCAACCCAATGTGCAATTTTAATATATTTTTCTGGAATAATAAATTTATCGTTGATCGAAATTATTGACTTTAACTTGTAGTTTTGACTTTTGCCTGCCTGCCGCCTGCCTGTCCGGTAGGCAGGGTAGGCAGGGACTTTTCCGCCTCGGCTGGCCGTAGGCGAGACGGGTGAATTTTCCGCCTCGGCTGACCGTAGGCGAGACGGGTGAATTTTTGCTACTATCCCTCTGATTTTGCGTTGACCAAAGGGGATAATCACAATCGTGCCAACAGTAATTTTGCCTTTTAGCTCTTCTGGCACAACATAAGAAAAAACACCCTCCCCGCGAGTTGTTTTTGTCTCAGGAATGATTTCTACAATCATAATTCAAAATTGGCCACTAGATAGCCAACTCCAAATGGAGCCTCGTAAGATAAAAATTCGGGCTTAAAATGTTTCTCATTTAATGCTCCAATTAAGATTAATAGCGATCTAAACCCGCATTCTCCGGCCAAATCAACTAATTCTTCATCAATATTTGAGATTTCTGACAATCTGTTATCCTTTATAAGATTCGCGATATCCTGATCGAATTTCTTTCCGTAATGACTATAATGCTCATCAAAAATTCGATGGGACAAATCACCACTAGCAATAATTGCTATTCGATCATCCTCATGACTAGCGACATTCCCAATAATCCGCCCTAACTCCAAATGATCTGCCCGTGGCAAAGCAGAAAACGCAATCTCAACAATCTTAACCTTTCTACTAATTGCATTTGTAAAATATCGGAGCGGTACCATTACTCCATGATCAAGAGGTAAATCTTGGGTTTCGATTTCAATTGGAATATCGGCTTTTTGGCAGCTAGAAGCGATTTTTAAGGCCAAGTCTTTATCGCAAGAGTATTTTTGTTCAATTTCTGGGGCGCCAAAACTGGCAAAATCACCAGAATAATCTCTAGGAGTAAAAACTGTCATCGCATATGATCGCAGTTCGGCATGCGGTGAAATAATTATAATCGAATCAACATCAGCTTGTTCAAATTTTTCTGCTAATTTCTTCATTGCCGAAACAGTTTTTTCAGCAATAACTAAATTATCTTTACCGATTTCCGGAATAATAATTGGCGGATGTGGAACTGCAGCGGCAAAATTTAAAGACATAATTGAAATTATTTAAAAAATGTGTCATAATTTCAAAAGAAACAAGATACAAGAAACAAGTTTCCAAACAATATTCAAATTCCAAATATTTGTATCTTTGATATTTGGATATTGGAATTTGTTTGCCTGCCTGTCGGCAGACAGGCGAAACAAATTAATTTAAATAACTAAACCGGAATGACTAATGACAAAAAAACGACTAATGATTTAATTTCTAAATTTGTCATTTAAACATTTATTCGTCATTCGGATTTCGGATTTCGTGCTTGATTTAATCATATTCTTATGGCCAATAAATTTCAACAGCCCATAGTTGCCATAGTCGGTCGACCGAATGTCGGGAAGTCAACTTTTTTTAA
>CAZHFJ010000058.1:0-4158 GCA_964531145.1 uncultured Candidatus Saccharibacteria bacterium
CTGCAAATCACCATCGGTCACCCGCAGAGATACAAAGCGTGATGCATTCCAAATTTTATTTGAAAAGTTGCGGTAGCCCTTAATCTTTGCCTCATCAACAGCAAGATCCTGGCCTGGTGTCGAACCAACAATCAAAGCCATGCGCAACGCGTCTGTGCCATATTTAGCAATCAAATCAAGCGGGTCCAAAACATTGCCAAGCGATTTTGATAATTTGCGATTTTTCTCATCGCGAACCAGTCCATGAAGATAAACCGTTTCAAATGGGATTTCGCCGGTTAGCTCAAGCGACATCATTATCATTCGCGCGACCCAGAAAAACAAAATATCATAGCCAGTTTCTAAAACGGAAGTAGGAAAAAAATAAGCATAATCACATTCGGTAATTCCAGGAGCATATGACAATCCAAGCGATTTACATCCGCCCGTTTTACCCTCCGTAGCTTTAGCGAAGGAGGGCCCCACTTCGTCAAGACTTCGCGGGGCCTCCGGCCAGCCCAATGTTGAAAATGGCCAAAGCGCCGAGGAGAACCAAGTGTCAAGTACATCTTCATCTTGCCGCCAATTTTCGCTGTCTTGAGGCGGTTCCTTGCCGACAAAAATCTCACCGCCAAAATCCGAAGCACGAATATCGAAATTCGAAACAATATCTAAATTCGAATTTTCTAAATTCGAAACTTTAGGATTTTGAATATTAGAATTTGATTCCGTTTGTTTGGAATTTCCGATTTTGGATTTCGGATTTCCTGCCAGTTTGTACCAAACTGGCAGGCGATGTCCCCACCAAAGCTGGCGGGAGATGCACCAGTCGCGAATGTTGTCGAGCCAGTGGAAATAAACTTTTTCAAATCTTTTGGGAATAATCTTAATCTTGCCAGATTTTACTGCTTCCTTGGCTTTGGCCGCCAAAGGCTCCATTTTTACGAACCACTGGAGAGATGGTAGGGGCTCAATTGGTGATTCACAGCGATAGCAGATTGACAGATTATTTTCGATCTCTTCTTCCTTGTCTAGCAAACTGGCGGATTTCAAATACTCGACCAGTTTCTCCCGTGCTTCCAAAACTTTCATCCCGGCATATTTTCCCGCTTCGTCGGTCATCCGGCCGTGGCCGTCAATGACTTTAATTTTTTCCAAATTGTGATCTTCGGCCAGCCGCCAGTCAGCCATCGAATGCGCTGGCGTAATACCAACTGCACCGGTGCCAAAATCTTTATCAACCGCTCGGTCAGCAATAATTTTAACCTTGCCTTTGACGCCATCAAGATCAATTTCAAATTCGCGGCCGACAAATTCGCTGTAACGTTCATCATCTGGATTAACAGCAACTCCAGTGTCACCTAACTTTGTTTCCGGCCGAGTAGTGGCAATGGTTATCGGGAAATTTTTATCATACTTGAAGAAATATAATTTGGCCTTCTGCGGCTCATACTCGACTTCGTCATCGGCGATTGCCGTACCGCATTTCGGGCACCAGTTAACAATGTATTCGCCACGATAAATTAGATCTTTTTTGTAAAGATGGACAAATGCCTCACGGACGGCATCTGACAAGCCTGCATCTAATGTAAATCGTTCGCGGCTCCAATCGCAGGAAGCGCCGATCGCCCGCAGTTGCTGCAAAATCTTCCCCCCATATTCCTCTTTCCATTTCCAAACTTCCTCTTCAAATTTCTTCCGTCCGATTTCATTTTTGTTTATTCCTTTTTTGCGCAATTCCTTGTCAACAACAGTCTGGGTTGCGATTCCAGCATGATCCATCCCGGGAATCCACAACGATGGCTCGCCTAAAAGACGATGATAACGAATCATCAAATCCTCCAAAGTTGTGCCGTATGCATGACCAATGTGAAGCTTGCCAGTAATATTCGGCGGCGGAATGGCAATTACAAACGGCTTTGCACTAGCTTCTAGTTTTGAGTTATCAGCTGTCAGCTTCCCGGAAATTTCTGGTTTAAAATAGCCGGCGGCTTCCCAGTTTTTATATAGTTCCGCTTCATTTTCCGAATGTTGCCATGTTTTGTTGAATGTTTTCCCCATTGATTTATCCGTGTTTAATCAGCTTGCCCCTCGAAGCTTTAGCGAAGTGGGGTGTACAAAATCCGTGTAGTTGAGCCATGAGCAAAAATTAGTTACTACGAATTAAAAATACCAGAAAGTGCTTCGAATGCCAAGCGCAGAGGTTGGTTCAAAGTGATAAATTGGCATCAACTATGGCATTGCGCCAATTACCTAGATCATTTTTGAGAATGTGGTAATAAGCGGCAATGCCGATCATGGCGGCATTATCACCAGCCATCCCCGGACCGGGGATATAGAAATTCATTCGATACTTTTCCTCAACTCCCAAATTATATTTTTCGATTCTATATTTAAGCTCATCTTGTAATCTTTTGTCAGCCGCGACACCGCCGGCCAGAAGAATCCCCATCGGCTTATATTTTTTCGCCGCTTTGATCGTCTTAGAGCAAAGCACGTCAACAACCGCTTCCTCGAATGCAAAGCAGATTTCTTGTTTTCGATCCGCAGTTTTTGCTGGCCGATTGATGACTTCGGTCAAAACTGCGGTTTTTAAGCCGGAGAAAGAGAAATTAAAATTCGGCTTGTTGATTAATGGTCTGGGAAATGTGATTGAATTATGAATTATGAATTCTGAATCATGGTTTCCACCCATAATTCTTGATTCATGATTTTTGATTCTCTTGCGATAGCTCTCAGCCGCACGCGAAACTTCAGGACCACCTGGATAACCTAATTTCAGCAACTTTGCTACTTTATCAAAGGCTTCGCCGGCTGCATCATCAATTGTCTCACCGATGGTTTCATATTTTAAATGATCTTTTATCAAGTTCAGTGAGGTATGCCCGCCCGATACTGTAAGAGCCAGTATCGGGAAATCCGAAGCACGAATGTCGAATGTCGAAACAATATCTAAATTCGAATTTTTTAAATTTGAAACATTTGAATTTGATTCCGTTTGTTTCGGATTTCGACATTCTGATTTCGGATTTAACTCAGCGTACGCTGAGTAGATATGTCCTTCAATATGGTTGACCGGAATTAGTGGTAACTTCTTAGCATAAGCAATAGTTTTGGCCGCATTAAATCCGACGAGCAGAGATCCGATTAGACCCGGGCCATTAGTGACGGCAATGTGAGTTATCTGCGATAACAAATCCGAAGCACTAATATCTAAATTCGAAACAATATCTAAATTCAAAACTTTAGAATTTTGGTCATTTGAATTTCTAATTTGTTTAGGATTTCGATATTCGGATTTCGAGTTTGCACACAATAATGCCTCTTCAATAATCGGCATTATTGCGTGCATATGTGCTCGGCTGGCAACTTCCGGCACAACACCGCCAGTTTTAGCGTGTAGATTGGCTTGCGAGGAAATAATGTTTGATAAAACCTTTGGCTCACCTTTCTCAACGTCAATAATTGCCACGGCAGTCTCGTCGCAAGAAGTCTCGATAGCCAGGATTTTGATATTTTCGTTTTTCACGTCCGTCTGATTCTAGCATAAAAATATTTAAATTTCCAGCTTCGCAAAGGGCGGGATTCATGCTAGAATTAAAACATCAATGACAATTTTCCAAACCAAGGAATGGGAAAAGTTCAAACTTAAAACTGGCTACCAAAAAAGCTGGCGGGTTTCTGATGTGCTAATCCTAGAAAAGAAAATTCCGCCTTTGGGCTCGATGCTTTACTCGCCGATGTTAGATAGACGCCAGCAACTCACTATTCGTAACCCGGATTTTCTGGCCAAAATTCGAGAAATTGCTAAAGATGTCAGCGCAATATTCTTTCGTGCAGAGATTGACGTGCCATCTGATCGCAGTAAACCGCCAACAGCTGCCGGATTTATTAAAGCCTTTGAAGAAATTCAGCCAGAACATACTTTAGTCTTAAATATTTCCAAGCCCGAAGAAGAAATTCTGCGGGAGATGAAACCAAAAGGTCGCTACAACATCAAAGTTGCCGAGAAGCACGGGGTAAGAGTAATAAAAGGCCTGCCCGCAGATGCTACAGCGTTGCAGGCGGGTAAGATTGAAGATTTTTACAAACTCTACGAGACAACTGCTCGCCGGCAGAAAATTACTCACCGCGCTCTCTCCTATTTCCAAAATCTTGTTGACATCCTAGGAAAGAAGG
>CAZHFJ010000059.1:0-2439 GCA_964531145.1 uncultured Candidatus Saccharibacteria bacterium
CGGTCCAGCGGCCAGTCAGATAATTTTTTCGATCGTAATTGCCCAGATACATGCAGATCGGATCATTCATGCCAATAAGAGCGCAGTAACGGGTGATGTAACCATCTTTTTTCCGATACGTGTATTCTATTGGCTCAGATCCGATGATCTCTGGGTCAGTAAACGGCTCGACCATACGGATTAGCCAATCCTTGCCCGGCAGAAAATTATCCGAGTCAACTAGGGCGATAATTTCATTTTTCGCTGCTTTAACGCCGGCAGCTTTACCAGCTTCTCCGGTTTTTAATTTATTCTCGACGATTTTACATCCAAACTTTTTAGCAATTTCACGAGTTCTGTCAGTAGAGCCGCCATCGGCAATAATTATTTCGCATTTCGATTTCGAATAATTTTGATTGCGAATCCGCCGCAAACACTCCGGCAGTGGTCCAGCAGCATTTAAAGTCGGGATGATAATTGAAACTGAAGGTTGATTTATCTTTGGCATTTGAAATCAAATGTTTTATGGTCGAAATTTTTAATCAGGCGATAAGTGATAAAATATGTTGGCCAGATCGGTTTGTTGGCCTTGGATTATCACGGTATCGAATGTAACTAAAATGCCTCTGTTAAACAATAAAATCCAAATAATTATCAGGATTTACTACTTTAAAACTGGTGTTTTTATATGTTTTTAAAAATTCGTCGGGATTTTTAACCTTCTTCAATCCCCACCTTATTTCGTAGCCAAAAAGTTTGCCGTCTCTTTCTTCAACTAAATCTATTTCTTTCTGATCGTATGTGCGCCAGAAATAACGATTACCATAGATATTATCATACGATAATTTCTTTAGTCGCTCAATTACGATAAAATTTTCCCAAAGTTGACCGATATCGTTTCTGTCCTCGAGATTGTTAAATTGCGAAATAACAGCATTTCTAACTCCGTTGTCCAAAAAATAATACTTGTATTTTTTTACCACTTCTTTTCTTAAATTACCACTGTAGCCACCCAGTTTTGTGATGACAAAGGTTTTTTCTAAAAGATCGAGATACCTTGCTACTGTTTTTGCATCAACGCCAAGTTGGGTGGCGAGCTCGTTCAGGGAGACTTCCGAGCCAATTTGAAAGGCAAGTAGTTTTAGAAGACTTATAATAAAAACTGAGCCCTTAATATTGTCTAAAGCCAAAATGTCTTTTAAAAGATAAGAATTCGTTAATTCAAGCAACAACCGCTTTTTCTCTTCTTTTGTTTTAGCCGTTATTATTGTCGGATAAGACCCGAGGATGAGAAATTCCGGAAGTTTTTGCTTGAGGTCAAATACTCCAAAATAATCTTTGAGTTCTTTTTGCGAAATCGGGTACAGGGTCAATGTAGTTTTGCGACCGGTTAGTGGCTCACCAACCTGATTGACCAAATCAAAAGAAGAAGACCCTGTGGCGATCACCATAATGCCTTCTACCTGATCAACTATTATTTTCAACCCCTGCCCAACACCTTTTATTTTCTGGGCTTCATCTATAACCAAGAGATTTATATTTTTATTTCTTGCATATTCAAGAATGATCGAAAAACGACTAGACCCTAAAATATTTTGAACTTCAATATCATCGCCAGAATCAAGCCGATATTTACCTTTATATTTTTCTAAAAAATTTTTAAGTAAAGTGGTTTTTCCAACTCTTCTTGGACCATAAATAACTAATACCTTATTTTTCTTTAAGTATTTTCCCAGATTATCATAAATTCTTGGAATTCGAGTTGATTTTTCCATAATGATCCCTTATATCTATATTAATTTAAGGAGTTGCACTCCATATATTCATTATAATTTATGGAGTTACTTTTGTCAATAGGATAGCGCAAGAAAATCTTAGTTATCGATTATCGCATTTAAAATCAAATGTTTTATGATTGAAATTTTTAATCAGGCGATAAGTGATAAAATATGTTGGCCAGATCGGTTTGTTCGCGATTGTATCATAGAGTAAATGGAGAAAATTTGAAAGCGCCAACGAGAAAAAAAGCCAGCCGAGATTCGGGAATATAATACCAAAAATCGTGGCGGCGGCGGCATATTCATAGCCATGAAAAACAACATAAACTTTTCCTAAACGATCAAAAAATTCTCCTGACAAAAACTCTTTTAAGTCGAAACCACGAAATTTTTTATAGATGAAATAATCAATGAGATGATCGGCATCAATCAAAAAACCGGAGACTAAAGCAATCGGAACTGCCCACCAGTTTCGGCAAAAATATCCGACGATTGCTCCGGCGATAATTGAGAGAATAAAGTGAATAAATTCGTCTTTGAACATGTTAATAATTTAACAATTTTCTGACTGTTTGGTCTTCTTTGGTGAAAAATCAACCAAATGTCCAAGGAGCTTGCCGGCGGCGCGAAAAAGAAATTTTATGTCATCCAAACTGCGAATACCAATAATCCGGCGGGCGAT
>CAZHFJ010000059.1:2539-4130 GCA_964531145.1 uncultured Candidatus Saccharibacteria bacterium
TTTAGCAAAAAATGCCCGGTGTTTCGATAGTTTGTAGTTTGTGGTTTGTAGTTTGTTGACTTTTCATCCCCGACTGACAACTGACTACTGACTACTGACGGTTTTCGGTACCAAATTCCCGGCTGCAATTTTTCTTTGTGATTGTATGAGTTTGCGACATTTAAGGCCAAAAAATCATAGTCGCCACCGGTGATAACAACATCAACCTTAGAATTCTGCATTGATTCCTCCGGCAGTGCCGTCACATGATCGCCACAGAGAATGACTTTGACGCCGGGAATTTCCTTTTTGACGACATCGATAACTTTCCAGTGACGCTTAACCACTGGTGTTTTTGTTTCAAAAACGATCAGATTCGGTTTGAACTTTTTGATCCGCGCCAACCATTCATCTTGCGACAATTCCTCGGCAATACCATCGTCCCATGTGACGGTGTAGCCCTGTGACTGCAAAAGCGTGGCGGCATAAGATGGCACCATTGGATAAATGTAGGTTGGACTTTTAAACCATTGAAATTGCCGGTTTTGCCCAAGACACGGCGTCCCTTTTTCGTCCGGAAACGGCGGATAAGAAATTGCGATTTTGAATTTTTTATTTTCCTCCCGCTGTTCGCGCGTTGATTGTTTGACGTGTTTAATCTCTGGCATAAATTCCTTGACTTATTTAATATATTGTGATAAAAGAAACATAGCTCAGAATAAGCTGCAATCAGAAGATATCACATCCTGCCCGAGAAGGCAACAAGGAGTTGGTCCGGATGAAATTCCGGTTCATTGTTTCATTGGCGTCACTGTTGCCCTGGACGTCCTGGCCCTTTAGTTGGCTCTGCTCGCGGTTCATCGAGCGGGCGCAGAAGGCCGGCTTCACCGGCCTACAAGCAGTACCTTTTCGCGGAATCTGGCGAGCGACAAGCTGGTCCTTGCCCGTGTTCTACAAAGAACATGCCTGGAACCCAGTTTGGGTCGTATTCCAGGTCCTACCAGTTCTGAAAAACCTCCGCTTCATGTGGGGTGCATCAGGACTGCCTGCTGGCCCAAAAGATTGGGTGCTATTCCCAACCCCATGGGCCTGCCACGCGACCGAACGCCGCCTACCTGGCCAAACGATCGATCACGACTTTAAGCCAGGTGCAACTTTGGTCGAGATCTGCCCAGAGCTCGGGACACCAGAGCAGATTGCAGATCTATGCCGTCGCCTTGGTGTCTGGCTAGTGTTCGACACGCAGCACTTCCTTCGCCCAAAGACACATCTCGGCGAGCCCAGCGTGCTCGCCAACGAAACCAACTGGCGGGAAGCGCTGCGAGTGTTGGCTCCGTATATCCGCGTCATCCATGTCAAGTCCACGACCGGGATGGACGCGGAGATGCTCCGCTACTTCCTATCTATCGCGGAGCCGCGACTGTACGACGTGGTCGCCGAGTTCATGCCCAGCAAGCAGAGCATTATGCGCCAGCTGGAGTATCTGCGAAACTTCCTGGCTGAGCTTCGCCAGCTCTGCGGCGTGGCTGCCTAGCCGTTCCGGCTTCACAGCGACAACCTGCCCTCACCCCACCCCCGGGGTGAGGCGCTTTTTTTATCGATCCAATTTCCT
>CAZHFJ010000060.1:0-4124 GCA_964531145.1 uncultured Candidatus Saccharibacteria bacterium
GCAAAAAACGCCCAAATCGGCAGAATGTAGAGCGAGGAAAAAGAGACGGCTTGGACGAGAATTGCCAGAAGAATGGCTAAATAAATTAGACCCTCCAATCTCTCGGCTGTGCTCGAGACAGGTTTTCCCGACGCGGTGCTTTTCCAGAGATGGCGAAGCAGGAGCCAAATAAAGGCGGCGAAAAGTAAAAATCCCAAAACTCCTTCTTCGACCAAAATTTCCGGATAAAGACTCCCAACTGTTTGATAAATTCCTTTTTCATATAAATTATCGAACTCTGGCAAAGCGCCAAAAGCGCCGGCACCGATGCCAAGCGGATACTTTAGGGATTGACTTAAAGCTAATTCAGATGTGTAAAGTCGCCCCAATGTTGATCCACCGGTAGCGGCATCGGAAATTCCGCTATGCGTTACAAAAAGTGAAAAATTCTGTCGTGGCACCGTCAAATAAATTAGCATCACGCCGGCGACAATTCCCAAAAGAACAATAAAAACCGTCAACCAAAGTCTGCGGATAAATTCTTTGAATCTGACGATGATAAAAATTGCCAAAATTATCGCCGCAAAAGCAAAAGCAAAATAAGCGCCGCGGGAAAGCGTTAGAACCACAACCAGCATCATTAGAAACAAATTGATGACCATAAATGGGTAAATCTTTTTATCTTTGAGTAATCTCTCCGCTGTAAAAAATGTCGGCAACAAGAGGAAATTGGCAAAATACAGCGGCTCTAAAAATGTCGCCTGCGGGCGCGGGAAACCAAAAACCACTTTCTGATATTCCGGGCGGAGAAAAGTATAAGCCGACAAATTATACAAATCGGCAAAATACTGCCAAAGGGCAAAAAGGCAAAGCAGGGCGCCAAAATAAATAACGATTAACTTTATAATTTCGCTATTTTTTTCATTAATCTGCCGCCGGAGAGCAAAAAAACCAAAGAAAACTAGAAGATAAATTGTCGAGATTATCAGCGAACGCTTAAAATCAATCGACCAAAAAGCGCTAAGATATGAAATTGCTCCGAATAGCAAAAGAATTTTCTCCTCCGGGGCGAATTTAATCCGCGGCAGTTTGGCGAGGAAAAACAAAACCAGAATCATCAAAAGGAAAAAGGAAATTTTCGCCGTCAAGCCAAAAAATTCCAGAGTCAAAAGCCGTTCAAACGGCAAAAAAAGAAAAAACAATACAATTAAGACATTGCTAAATTTTTTAATGTTGTCGCTCATAGATTTATTCTAGCTTTTTTATTTTAGGCATTAGCAAAATTAGGTATTACCTAATTTTATCAAACAATACTCCATTTGACCTAAAAACTCGAGCGGCTAGAAACGAGCGTTCCGAGCGATTATCAAATGTTGACCTAAGTGCTATAATAATTATATAGGCAAAATATGAATCAGAACAAAAGCGGTAGCTTGTATTATTTGCTAATTTTGGTTGTTTTTGCGGCGATTTTTATCGTTGCTGGAATTTCCTTCCTGCAAACCAACGGCAAATCGGCAAAAAAATCCCCGTCTGAAGATCTTTCAAACGATAATCAGCAAACGCAAAATGAAAACGATAGAACTTCCGAGTTAAGCGCCGATCAACAATTTTACGCCCTCGGCGTTAAGGATTTTGAAAACAAGGAGTATGAAAAAACCGTCTCCGATCTGGCGCAAGCAATCGCCAGCAATCCGTCAGTGATAAATTATTATACCTTGAAATCCGAAGCCGAGGTTTTGCTCGGCCGAAAAGATGACGCCAAAGCAACTTTGGAAGCCGGGTTGAAAATTGATCCCGACAATGAACTGCTAAATTCAAAATTGAATAGTCTAATAAGTAATTTTGATGATAAAAATTAAAACAAAAAGCTGGATAAATTTTCTTTCTGCCTTAATCTTGATTTTTGGATTATTATTTTTAGGAGCTCAAAGAACATTGGCCCTAAATGATTCGCAGAATAATTTCGTCAATTCCGGCCAACTTAATGTTGTGATGAGTAATCAAGATTTTATTGACACAGGTTCAATGACAGCCCAACAAATACAAGATTTTCTCACCACACATGGTTCATACCTACAAAGCTACATTGATACTTCCGCGACTGGCGCAAATCGTAGCGCGGCACAAATAATTTACGATGCTGCCCATGGACTTTATGACGCAGCGGTTGGAACAGCCCATGGAGTTACCATCAGCTCCTCGACTGGCACGATTAACCCAAAAGTTATTATTGTTTTTCTCCAAAAAGAAGAAGGCCTGGTTGACGGTGTACCACCAAACCCGGACTTGAGAGTTAATATTGCAATGGGTTATAATTGTTATACTGGTGTAACTGGTGATAACAACGGCAATAATTGCAGGGATTCAACCGAAGGCTTTGCAATGCAAGTCGGTTGGGGAGCTTGGCAACTGCGATATAACTATGAAATTGCCGCTAAGGATTCAAATTGGTGGGGTACTTACTATTCACAACCTTACTATCAAGTTAATGCCTCCTATACTTCCGGCGATGGCTACTCGATTGTTTTAACCAACCAAGCTACTGCTTCAATCTATCGTTATACGCCTTATGTTTTTTACAGTGCTTATAATGTTTGGAATATATTTTATAACAGTTATTCTTTCGGAACATCCCCTGGTCCTTACCTTCCCTCGTCTCCTCCGGCGCAACCGCCACCACCCAAAAAAGCCGGTGACATCAACGGCGATAATAATATCGACCTGCTGGATTTGTCAATTCTAGCGGCTTGGTGGGGAACTGCCAATGTTGATGTTGATTTTAATCACGACGGAGTAGTTGATCTATTGGATCTTTCTACGCTAGCAAGCGCTTGGGGAACATAAGTCTTACATAATAATATCTGGAGGGATAATGAAAAAATTAATATCAATTCTACTGATTTCGGCACTGGCTCTGTTTTGGTTACCAACCAAATCATTTGCAGCCGGTGGTATCTACGCTTCAGGCGGTGGCAGTCATGTTGTTGGCGAGAGTTTTAGCGTCACAGTCAGCGCTTCCGGCGCAACTTTTAACGCGCTTGAGGGGACAATTTCAGTTTCCGGGCCGGTTTCCATTAGCTCATTTTCTGCCGGCGGCGCAACTTGGACCTCAATTCCAGCCAACGGCACCCACTTTATCGGCATGATTATTCCGGCAACCGATTCATTGCGCGTGGCAACAATAAAACTCAAAGCCACTGGAATCGGAAGCGGCGCGGTTTCGGTTTCTTCAGTTCGACTCGCGAATGCCGGCGCTGATGTCGGCTCCGGCGCTGGCAGCGCCAGTTTTTCCATCGCCAAGGCGCCGCAATTGGCATCAGTTACCGTTACATCAGCATCACATCCCGACCAAAACCAGGCATATGAGGCAACAAAAATTGATCTTGCTTGGAAAAAAGCTTCGGGAGTTACTGGTTTTTCTTATTTACTAGATCAAACCGAAAACACTACGCCACCGACAAAAGTCACTTCAGCCGACACTTCAATTTCTTATCCCGACAAAGCAATCGGAACCTATTATTTCCATATCCGGGCGATTAACGCTGACGGCTGGGGCGGCACGACGCACTTCAAAATCAACATCAAAGCGCCTGATGCTAAAATTGACGAAACGCTGGCAAAACCCTCGGAGATTAAAATTGAAAAAATGGCTAATTTTGTCAATGATGTCAAAGAGGGCACGGTTTCTGGCGTCAAGATCTCCGGCAAAACCGAGATCGGATACACGGCAAAGATCACCTTGACGCCGGCGCCAGCGCTGCCAGAGGGCAAAAAACTTGAAGCCGTGGCTGACAATGACGGCAAATTCGCTCTGGAGATTGATTGGCTGATTCCGGCCGGACACTACAAAATAACTGTCCAGGGGCAAAAGGATTTGAAATTGACACCAATAAGCGATGAGATAATTTTTGAGATCAGCCAGGCGAAAGGCGGAGCAATAAATATTTTAACCTCTGATGACATTTATTCGCCGAAAAATATTATTGCCGATGTGACGGAAAATAAATGGCTTTTGATTGCCGATATAGTTGGCGTGACCTTGATTATCGGACTGATTATACTCTGGATTTTCATTCGCCGAAGAAGGAAAAACACCGCCAAATAGTCCTCTTTTGTGCGATCAATTAACCATATCAAGTCGT
>CAZHFJ010000061.1:0-3952 GCA_964531145.1 uncultured Candidatus Saccharibacteria bacterium
ACGTCCTCCTCGACTTGCGGGATGCTGGCTGCAAAAGCCCGCTTCCCCGTGATGTCGCCGGCCCACTTGCTGATGTTACAGACGGGGTCGGTCGCACCCAGGGCCTGGCGGTAACCAGCCACATTCTTGAGAGTGCCGACCCTCGCCGTCACGAATAGCGGACGCTCGATCAGCGGAAAGCTGCGAGCGTACTCGGCGGCCAGTCTGTCCATGAGCCCGTGCTGTTCAGCCTTGAAGTTCGGGTTGCTCATGGCATGCTGGATATCCTGAGGATTGCGACGCTCCTTGCAGATCTCCTCGATGCGCCTCAGATAGTCGTCCAGCAACGTCTGTGCGAGGGTAACTCCATCTTTTGCAGCCATGGGTTACTCCTCCTTTGCAGTGATTTCCCGCTACAAGTGCGGGTTTGCCCTTTGGGCTTAACTGATTACCTTTGAAAAGATAGGCAATTAAGCCCAAAGGAACAATTGAATTTAGGATGTTCTGTAACTTTAAATTATACTATAAAATGAAAACAAATTGCAATGGTTTTAGCGTTTTTATTCCATTTTGAGAACGAATCTGGTATTGTTCTAGCTAGGGGACAAAAGGTAAAGCTTTTTAGGGTAGGGGACAGGTCCCAAATAAGCTCGCTTTTGATAAAAATGCTCGGCTGATTTGAGTCAAAGGCATTTTTTATTTTTCAAATAACCAGATATTTGTTATTCTATAAAAAGATAGTAAATAAAAAAAGATAGTAAATATTAATGGAGTCGTGGAGGGATTATAGAAACAGAAAAAAATTTGCTTAAAGCGATGACCGGCGAGTCGTTGGCGAGAAATAAATACACTTTCTATGCCAAGCAGGCAGAAAAAGATGGACTAATTTGGATCGCCCGGGTTTTTGAAGAAACCGCCGACAATGAACGGGCCCATGCGCAGGAAGAGTATGAGCAAATTAAAAACAAGGTCGAGATGACTAATAGTTATAATATCAATCGACTTGGCACGACATTGGAAAACTTGCGTCATGCGGCCGAAGGTGAAAAATTTGAATTTAAAGAAATGTATCCCGGATTCAAAAAAATCGCTGAAGAAGAGGGCAATAAAGAAGCGGCAACGCTATTTCAGGAAATTTCTGAAGTTGAGGAAAAACACGAAGAGCGCTATACAATTTTGGCCGATTTGTTGGAGAGCGGAAAATTATATAAGCGAGACAAGGAAATTGAGTGGAAATGCTTGAATTGCGGCTACATTCACAAAGGCAAATCGGCGCCGGAAGTTTGCCCGCTGTGCAAAAAACCACAAGGTTGGTACATGGGAATTGGAACAGTGCGATAATAATATTTGCTAGTAATGAGACAACTTCAGGCATATTTTACCGGCCGGGTGCAAGGGGTGGGATTTCGTTATACCGCGGCTGATTTGGCCGATGAACTTGGCATTGTTGGTCGGGTGCGAAATTTACAGGATGGGCGAGTGGAACTTTTGGCCGAGGGTGAAGAGGAGAAATTAAACGATTTTTTACAGGAGTTAAAAAAATATTTTCGGGAAAAGATCTACGACATCGAAACCGACTGGTCAGAAGCAAGTGGAAAGTTCTCGAGTTTCGATATAACGCACTAAAAAAAGAGCGGGCATTCTGTCCGCTCTTTAGGTCTGTGTAGGAGTGCCCGGTGTTTTAGGCCGGGACCACACGGGTTCGGATTGTAACTCTCGTTTCCTTGTATTCAGGGAGCCATTTATCGGCGAATACCACCCTGACGCCGGCGGAGACATTCTCCCTCACAGCATCTTCTGTCCCTTCGTTGGTACTGGGCAGACCATCTATGATCACATCGATAACTTTGCCTTGTGTGGCTGACCATGTGTGCTGGTCAATGTAAACTTTGACATTGTCAGCCATGACGTCTACATAGTGCCTAGCGACGCAATTTTCGATGCAGATGTTCAATCCACCCAGTGCCTCGTAGGCTGCCGATCCCACAGGCAATACCGGCATTCCGTAGATCCAGACAAACACCTTCATGCAGATCACCCTTTCGTGTCAGTAGTGGTCAAATCATAGCAAAATGTGCTAAATTAAGCAAATAGTTGCACATAATTTGACAAAGAGCCGAGATATGGATAAAAAGATATGGATAAAAAAGTCAAACTTTGCAGTGCTTGTTTACTGGGGATAAATTGCCGCTATGACGGTAAAATTAAATCGAATAAAAAAGTTTTGGCGTTGGCGAAAAAGGAAATTTTAATTCCAGTTTGCCCCGAGCAGCTTGGCGGGCAGGCGACTCCGCGACCAGATGCGGAAATTGTCGGTAATAAAGTGTTGGAACCGGATGGCACTGATATCACTAAAGAATTCAAAAAAGGCGCTCGCGAAGTTTTAAAAATTGCCAAATTATTCGGCGTAAAAGAAGCAATCCTAAAACAACGCAGCCCTTCGTGCGGTTCGGGACAAATCTATGATGGCAGCTTTTCCCACAAAATCATCAAAGGCGATGGAATCACAACTTGGCTCTTAAAAAAACACGACATCAAAATAATTTCCGAAGAGGAGTTATGAAAAAATCATTGCCGGAAATTTTAACAATCTGATACTGAAACTTTATACGATTTTCAGATATTGACAAACTTTATAAAGTTTTGGTAAAATAAGTTCATGATGAATATCCAACAGAAATTAAAAATCATCCAAAAAATTTCCGGATTGACCCAAGCCAAACTCGCCGCCAAAATCGGTGTTTCTTTTGTTGCTTTCAATAATTGGTTTTTGGGCAAATCGCAGCCGCGAAAAAGCGCTTTGAAAAAAATCGATCAACTTTATAAAGAATATACCGGCGAAAGGGAAATTTCCGATGATGGATTATCAGCAAAAAAATCAGCGCTGACATCGAAATCAAAAAGATTTCGCAATATTTTAAAACGAATTGTTAACAACCCCGACATTTATGATGCGTTTATCCTCGCATTGACTTATCATTCAAATCGAATCGAGGGTTCGACTTTATCGGAAAACGAAACCGCGGCTATTTTATTTGAAAATGCCGTTTTGCCAGATAAGACCTTGGTCGAACAGCTTGAAGCCAAAAACCATCAGACGGCAATAAAATTTTTGTTTGATCATCTGGCTGGCGCAAAACCGATTGACGAAGCGCTGATTTTGCGTTTGCACGCGATTTTGTTAAATGGCATCCAACGCGATGCCGGTTTTTACCGCCGACATGGCGTTCGAATTGTCGGTGCCAATGTTCCGACTGCCAATTTTCTCAAAGTGCCGGATTTGATGAAAAATTTAGCTTATGATATTAGCAAAAAGAAAAAGGATGTTATTGCCGGCATCTCCGACATTCACAGTCGTTTTGAACAAATTCATCCGTTTGCTGACGGCAACGGTCGGATCGGCCGGCTGATTATGCAAGCGATACTACTTAGCAATAATTTGCCACCGGCAATTATTACCCAAGAAAAAAAAGTTTTATATCTAAAATATCTAAACATTTCTCAAACAAAAGGCGATTCAAACCCACTTGAAGATTTTGTTTGCGATGCCATTTTTGAAGGATTTAAGATTTTAGAAAGACAAAAAAAATGAAAAAAAGAAATTTTCAACACAAGGAGTTGGCAAACGGCCGATGGAATAAGTTTTCGATTTTTGCCCAGATGGCCAATGTTGGCGCCGAAGTTGGCAGGGCGATAAATTGGCGCGAGAAAAATAAAGAATATAGCCAGATGGCTTTCGAGCGAGCGCTTGAGTTAATTGATTTGATGGTTGAAGATAAGAATAATCGATCTCGGCTAAAAGAAATTTGTCGCCTGCGTGAGGTCTTGGTTGATTATTTTGCCGGCGACAATATTTACAATTCCTCCGACAAGCTTTGGGGGAAATATTTTTACCCATTTAATTATGCTGCCAGAATAAATACTTGAGTTATGAAAAAATCATTGCCGGAGAAATTATGAAAAAAAGTATTAT
>CAZHFJ010000062.1:0-3939 GCA_964531145.1 uncultured Candidatus Saccharibacteria bacterium
TATTTAATAGAATGGCCTCCTACAACAAGTTTTTTACCCATCTTAAGAAGGAGAAAAACCAGAATTTTCTCCTAATCGCCCACGAGCGACCTGATGGCGACACCATCGCGGCAATCTTGGCAATAAAAAAACTTTTGGAATTTCTAGGTAAAAAAGTGACCGCAGTTTCATCGCAAGGTATTCCAGAAGTTTTTAAATTTCTCCCGGGCTGGCGAAAGATCAAAAGTGACTTTTTAATTGCTGATTTCGAGACAATAATTTTACTTGATAATGGTGATCTCAAAAGAACGGGCTATCTTGACCGGATACTTTTGGCAAAATCGAGCCACGTCCCGATCATCAACATTGATCATCATCCGAAAAATGATATCTGGAAGTTAGCTAAGATCAATATTGTCAATGAAAAAGTCCCCTCAACCTGTGAGATTATCTATGATATCTTTCTAAAACTTGGTGTTCCAATTGATCGGAATGTAGCTACAATGCTTTTGACCGGGATTTATACTGATACTGGCGGTTTTCAACATTCAAATACGAATCCGAGTACTTTGAAAACCGCCTCCGAGCTTTTGAGCCGCGGAGCGAGATTAAAACAGATCTCCGAAAATGTCAGCAATAGCCGAAGTGTGGCAATGCTGAAGCTTTGGGGTATCGCTCTTGACCGCATTCAATATAGAGATGATCTAAAGCTAGTTTATTCTATTATTACTCGCAAAGATCTCGAGAGATGCCAGGCGCGTGATGAGAATCTAGCGGGGGTGGTAAATCTCATTAGCACTATTCCGGGAGAGCAGGCGACACTCTTGCTTTACGAGCTCCCTGATGGTAAAATTAAAGGCAGCCTGCGGACTGAGAGTTCAAAAATTGATGTTTCACGGATTGCCGGAATTTTCGGCGGTGGCGGCCACAAAAAAGCCTCAGGATTTGTGGTTGATGGCCGGCTACACAAAACGAAAAACGGTTGGAAAATCATCTAGATAAATTTAAAATTCAAAAATCAAAGTTCAAAATTATGGTGTCCGCCTACGGCGGACTAACTATAATAGTTAAATACCTTCATTTTACATTTTGATTTTTACATTTTGCATTATTTTGCCCGAGTGGCGGAATTGGTATACGCGCAGCACTTAAAATGCTGTGACCTAAACAGTCGTGCCGGTTCGACCCCGGCCTCGGGCACCAAAACTTTTAATAAAAAATAAGATGAGTGAATTACCAACTCCTGAAACAGGCGAACAACAAGGTCTAATGCTTCCGAAATTTTGGGATGTATTTTTAAAACATCAACGATTAAAAGCAGGAATTGAATTTGAGCTAGGTCTATTTGTTCAAAAAGTGACAATAGCTGGCGCGGAATCATACACTCTATATGATGATCAAGGCTGCCCAATAAGCAGGGGTGATATGGGTCGAGTTGACGCGAATTTTTCTCTTGATACAAGCGGAGTTGCTGGGTTCTTCGTCGGGCGACCATGGATGCTGGCTCATACTCATCCTACTGTATTAAATGAAAGTGAAGACCAGGTAGCAAATATTGTCGATTTACCAAGTGATACTGATTTATCAGATGTAGATTTGCATAAAATGATTATCTGGGGGGCAGAAAAATTAGGGTTTTATGCGACAGTGATAGAAAGACCGGAAACGCCGGAGGAAATCGAAGCTTATCAGCAGGCTACTAAAAAATACAGATTGGCAGTAGAGTCGGATAACCAGTCTGAAATGCGAAGGATTTTATTAGAGGAGCTAGGGGGAAAATTCTATCGTCTAGTTGAAAGTGGTTCCGATACCTTTAAAGCTGTGTCGCCAAAACAAGCTGGTATGAGCAAGGAGGAGCTTAGACTTTCATCTGGTGTTGAATCGCCAGTGACTGATTTTATATATCAACAAGACGATTATAGAGATAGGCGATATACTTTATGCCAGATGACTGATGAAGAAGAAAGGCAAACAACTCAAGATTTTTACCACAACATAGAGGAGCTGAGAATGGTGGAGAATAATCGAGTTGAGCAAAGGAGAAGGATTGTCGCAGCTAAGTGCAGTAATATGCCTAAAGATGAAATTTTGATGAAGTTGGATTCGTTGCGAGTTGACAGAGAAACATGTGCCCAACGGTTGGCAGATATAACTGATTCAGCAGAAAGAACAAATTTAACTTTTGAAATGAAGAACAAAGAGATTGATATTTCAGTATTGGAAGCCCTTATCTCACCGATGGCTGGTTAGGTTACCGATTTGAATATTCCTATTATCACTTTCTGTTTTTTTGGTTTTTGTTATGCTATAATTATTCTAGATGACAAATAGACGAACGGCGGTTAAAGTCATAGTTATCACATCTGTCATCGTGGGCATTTTGGTGGCGGGGTATTTTTATTTGCCGATGATTATCGGCGATAGCGTTTTTCCGCTCAAATATCAGGATACAATCAAAAAATACTGCCAGATGTATAATGAAGATCCGTTTTTGGTTGCTGGAATTATTATGCAAGAGTCTGGATTTAATCCGCAGGCAACTTCACCAGTCGGCGCAATGGGCATAATGCAAATTATGCCACCAACTGGCCGCAGCATTGCTTCTGGCGTCGGCTATCCGAATTTTACGCCAAATGATCTTTATAATCCCGAAATTGCTATCCAGTTTGGCACTTGGCATATTCATGTTTTGAAAGAAAAATATGGCGGCAACGAAGCCGCAGCTTTGGCGGCTTATAACGTCGGTACTGGAAATGCCGACAAATGGCTCCGAGCCGGGCTTCTAAATAATATTCCTGGTGGCCAAACCAATCGCTATGTCAGGAATGTTCAGGATTACGTGCAGGTCTACCACAAGTTGTATCAAAACGAATTGCAGCTTGCCGGTTCATCGTCGCCAACTGCCGGGACAATATCGTTGAAAAAACAAGAAGAACCATCGCGCAATGTTGTTTGGGGTCGGCTGCTTAAAGAATTGGTAAAAGTTGTGTATAATCCGAATCAGAAATAAGATAACAAGAAACAAGTTACAAGATACAAATAAGATACAACCCGTCTCGCCTACGGCTCGCCGAGGCGGATAACCAAAAAATAAGATACAAACAGTTTGGAATTTGAATATTGAGATTTGGAATTTGTTTGCCTGCCCGCTGAAGCCTCGGCGCAGGCGGGTTTCTTGTGTCTTGTATCTTGGAGACTTTATATATTATGACTTCATCTGAACTACAAAAGAAATTCACTGAATTTTTTGAAAAGCGGGGTCACAAAGTGATCCCTTCTGCTTCTTTAGTGCCAGAAAACGATCCATCGGTACTTTTTACGACCGCTGGGATGCAGCAGTTTAAGCGCTATTATCTATTTCCCGATGAGGCGCCGGCGCCGCGGATTGTTACAATTCAGCGATGCCTCCGCACCGGCGACATTGACGAAGTCGGCGATGAAAATCATCTGACATTTTTTGAAATGCTCGGCAATTTTAGCTTTGGCTATCAAGCGCGGAGTAATGCGGACGAAACGCGGACAAATGCCGACGGTCCGTATTTTAAAAAAGAGGCGATAAAGTGGGCCTTCGAATTTTTGACTAAAGAGTTGGAAATTTCTGCCAATAAGATTTCTTGCGCTTATTTTAAAGGTGAAGATGATATTCCGGCTGACAACGAGTCATTAGGAATTATTAAAAAAGTTACCGGCTTTTCAGATGAAAAAATCAAAGGTAGCGGCAAGGGTGAGACATTTTGGTCGCTCGGCACCGAGGGTTCGCCCAGCGGTCCAACCGTGGAGTTTTATGTTGATGAACTGGAAGTTTGGAATTTGGTTTTTAATGAATATGTCATGCGCGACGGGAAATATATCGAGTCAGAATTGAAAGGTGTTGATACCGGTATGGGTTTGGAGCGTCTGGCAGTCGTGATGCAGGGAGAAAGTGATGTTTATCAGACGGATTTGTTTGCGCCGATAATT
>CAZHFJ010000063.1:0-2264 GCA_964531145.1 uncultured Candidatus Saccharibacteria bacterium
ATTACGACTCCAATTTATTACGTCAATGATGTGCCACATATCGGGCACGCTTACACGACGATCGCCGCCGATGTTCTTTCGCGTTATTACAAAAGCAAGGGTGAAGAAGTCTTCTTCTTGACCGGCGTTGATGAGCATGGGGCAAAAATTGCCGAAGCCGCCAAAGCGGCTGGTAAAGAACCAAAAGAGTTTGTTGACTCGCTAGTGCCGGCGTTTCAAAACACTTGGAAAAATTTAAACGTTGAGTATTCAGAGTTTTTTCGCACGACTAATCCGGCGCATGAAAAGATTGTCCAAAAATTTGTCTCGGATCTGAAAGAAAAAAGTTTCATTGAGAAGCGAAAATATGAAGGACTTTATTGCGTTGCCTGCGAACGATTTTTACAGCCGGACGAACTAACTAATGGCAAGTGTCCAGATCACGGCACCAAGCCGGAGAAACACTCCGAGGAGAATTATTTCTTTTTGCTTTCGAAATTTGCCAAGAATTTGCTTGAGGCGATCGAGGCCGGCGAGTATCAAATTTTGCCAGAAAGTCGTCGCAACGAAGTAATCGGAAAGATAAAAGCCGGGTTGGAAGATGTTTCAATTTCGCGGGAAAAAGTCGAATGGGGAATTCCGTTTCCCGGCGATGAGTCACAAACGATTTATGTTTGGATTGATGCACTAATCAATTATTATTCTGCAGAGAAAATATATTTTCCAAATAGTCATTCCCGTGGAGGCGGGAATCTACTAAAAATGGATCCCCGGGTCAAGCCCGAGGACGACTTCGTCGTTTGGCCGCCTGATATTCAACTGATGGCGAAAGACATCCTCTGGTTTCACGCGATTGTTTGGCCGGCAATGCTTTTGGCGCTCGATTTAGAGCTTCCGAAAAAAGTTTTTGCTCATGGCTTTTTCACCGTTGGCGGCCAAAAAATGAGCAAAACCCGCGGAAATGTGTTGGACCCAAATGTTTTAGTTAAAAAATTCGGCGCCGATGCCGTTCGCTACGCACTTTTGCGCCAGTTTCCCTTTGGTGAGGATGGCGATATTTCCGAAGAAAAAATCGCCGCGCGCTACGAGAATGATTTGGCGAATGGATTGGGTAATTTAGTCCAGCGAACAATTTCGATGATAAACAAATATGAACTCAAAACTCAAAACTCAAAGCTCAAAACTGAAACTCAAAATTCAAAACTTGGAAAATTAGTCGAAGAGTTAAAATTTGATCAAGCGTTGGCGGAGATAAATAAAATTGTATCAGAGTTAAATTCCTATATTGACGAAAACAAGCCGTGGGGATTGGCAAAGTCGAATAAAGAAAAATTAGCCGAGGTTTTGGGTTTTGTTTTTCAGTCCTTAAGTTCTTTAGTCCCCTCGTTATCGCCCTTTATGCCAGAAACCGCCGCCAAGATGAAAAAACAACTGGAAACTTTAGAGCCCGAGCCATTATTTCCACGTCTAGATTGATAATATTTTGGAGGACTTATGAAAGAAACTTATAAAGTTCCAATTTCCGTTAAGGGGATTGTATTTGAAGATGGAGCGGTATGGTTGCGGAAAAATGAGCGCAAGGAATGGGAACTTCCTGGCGGAAAAATTGATGAAGGTGAACAGCCGGAAGAGACTGTTATTAGAGAAATTCGTGAGGAATTGGGATTTGAATCCGAAGTAGTTGATATCATTCAAGCATATATGTACACCATAAAAGTGTCAGCTGATGAATCAAGAGGAGTATTGGTTGTTTCCTACTTATGTAAAATTAAAAATAAGATTGGCGATTTTGAGATTGACGGAGAAGCCGGCAAAGCTAAGTTCAAAAAATTCAAAATATCAAAAACTGGAGCCTTGAATATGCCTTATTTCTATAAGGAAGCAATTAAAAAAGCCTATAAGATGATTTCATGATCCAAGCTTTTATAGCTTCAATCGGATATGCCGGAGGGGTGATTGTTGACAAAGTTATCCTCTCCAAATACAAAATCCCGGTAAAACGCTTTATACCGCTGCTTTTTATTTGGCTGGCAATTATTACTGCCTTTCTTTTGCCGACTTTCGGCGCAGTTTCCTGGCAGGCGCTTTGGAGTTATAAATATATTTTATTGTTTTTGGCGATGCTGGCAGTGGCGATAACCTGGAATTCCTTTTATTATCGCGGTATTCAGGAGGAGGAGATCCATGAGTTTGAGCTAATTATGATGCTCTCGCCGCTGGTGACGATCATTCTGTCGGAAATTTTTCTACCGGCTGAGCGCAATTTAGCGCTTTTTATCGCCGGC
>CAZHFJ010000063.1:2364-3868 GCA_964531145.1 uncultured Candidatus Saccharibacteria bacterium
TGTTTTGCCTACACGATAATTTCAGCGGCTTTTGGCGTCATCCAGATGGTTTTGAAATTCTACGGTTTTCAAAAACTCGGCGTTGTCGAAACAACAATAATTTTAGTCCTTGGCCCGTTTCTGGTTTACTTTTTCTCAGCCTTTTATTTTAAGGAGAATTTAAAGTTTAGAGATATCGTCGCTGCCATTATTGTTATCACAACCGTCATCTACATTACATTTTTTAGATAATTAATAACGAAAAACTAAAGACGAAAAACACATAGCGAACTCAAAACTAAGAGCTCAAATGTCAAAACTGCCAACTTCAAAACTTAAAACTGATTTGAAATATCGTTGTTATTATTTTTCAATTGCGGTTATTCAATTTCTGAAAGAAAGTGATAACAAATTTAGAGCAATTAATGACCAGCTATTGCGGTCGTCAACTTCGATTGGCGCAAACATCGTCGAGGCAAAATCATCTTCTTCTCGCAAAGAATTCATAAAATATTACCAAATCGCATTAAAGTCTGCCAATGAAACTAAATATTGGCTGGCGCTTTATCGTGACGCGATCGACTTAGATGCGAATAAAATAAACGACCTTTTAACTGAAGCGGAAGAAATATCCAAAATGTTGGCATCGAGTATAATAACCTTGAAGGATAAAAAGTTTTGAGATATCAAGTTGCAAGTTTTGATTTTTGACTTTTAAGTTTTAATTTTGAAACATGCTTATTGACACTCACGCCCATTTGGATTTTCCCGAATTTAAGAACGAAGTTCACCAAGTTTTGGGTCGGGCGATACAAATAAATGTCCGGCGGATTTTGAATGTTGGCGTTGACGTTGATTCCTCAAAAAAATCAGTGGATTTAGCCCGTAAATATCCCGAGGTTTTCGCCGCCATTGGCATTCATCCGTATTCGGCACTTGATCTTGATATTGAGGCCAAACAACGGCTACTGGCAATTTCGAATCATCCGAAAGTTGTGGCAATTGGAGAATGCGGTTTAGATTACTACTATCTGAAACGCTCTTCGCAATTTGCTAATTACCCAAATCGCGAACAGCAGATATTTTGTTTTGAGCAGATGCTGAATCTGTCAATCGAACTGCGTTTGCCGGTTATTGTCCATTGTCGCGAAGCCGAGGCTGATGTCTATGCTATTTTGAAGAGTTATCAGAAAGACTTGCGCGGAGTTTTGCACTGCTTCTCCGGCGAGTGGGATTTTGCCAAAAAAATTTTAGATCTGGGCATGGCGCTATCGTTTACCGGCAACATCACTTACAAAAAGGGGACGGAAGTTGAGCGAATTATCGCCGAAATTCCACTAGGGAGCATGATGATTGAGACTGATTGCCCGTATCTGGCGCCGGAGCCATACCGAGGCAAGCGCAATGAACCGGCTTATGTAGTAAAGGTGGCAGAGGAGATTGCTAGAATAAAAAAAGTCTCTATCGCCGAAGTTGAAAAACAAACAACTAAAAAGGCAAAAAGTTTGTTTGGGATTGTATGATT
>CAZHFJ010000064.1:0-3809 GCA_964531145.1 uncultured Candidatus Saccharibacteria bacterium
TCATTTTTTGTTGAATTCTCAAATTGGCTCTGATGCCTCTTGGGGATTACCCAGGCTTCAAATGGGAATCTCGATGCGAATGGAGCGAATGCTAGGAATTGGTCATTTTCGTAAATGATTCTCTTCTTTTCGTGTTTTTCGTGTTTGATAATATCGCAATAGACACAGACGCCATTAATCCCAAAATATCTTTCCGCTCCATCCATTTCGCGATTTACTGTGTTTGCAACCACTCCTGAAGCAAAAATCTGCGCATGTGGATGTTCGATAGAGGCTCCCGCCTCTGGCCCATGGTTGTATATCGGCGTGATGGAAGCAATCTGGTCATCTTTCTTGATCTCGTTGTACCGTTCCAGGATAGCCCAAAACATCTCACTCGTCAAGGTTTTTGGGAAGGTTGTTAACTTCTGCTTGTGGTCGGAAATCACTACAACATCGTGAGCGCCAACTGAAGGTCTTTCACGATAGAACCCTTCCTCCGGATAATAGCTACGAGTTGAAGCCGCATGGTCGTAGAAAGCAGGAAATTTATTTTCAATCACATAAACATTTTCACAAACAGAGCAGTATAACTTCTTATTTGTTTTGTAGCCGCTTGTGCCAATACAAAACGGACACTGGCCTCTTGCTTTAATTGGTTTTGATTTCGGATGGATAAAATCGTCGGGCCTTCGCGCTCTACCTGGAGCAATTACCACCCAATCCTGGGTAACGACATTCTGACGCAAAACCGGCGGAATAAAACCGCCTTTGGTAATTTTTTTGTTGATATCCACTAAGGACATAATTTTCAATTTAAAATTTTCAATTTAAAATAAATGCTCTAATTTTCAATTTTTAAACATTAAAACATTTTAAATTCATTTTAAATTGGAGTTTTTAAATTTTAAATTTTTGCGATTGTGCGCAGCACAATGCAATTGCCAACGCATCAGCGGCATCGTCGGGTTTGGGAATTTCCTTAAGATGCAACAGAACTTTGACCATCTCCTGCACCTGCTTTTTCTCCGCCCGACCGTAACCGACAACTGCCTGTTTCACCTGCAGGGGAGTATATTCGCAAATCGGAATCTGGTTTTTGCGCGCTGCCAGTAAAACCACGCCTTTGGTCTGGCTGACTGACATCACGGTCTTAAGATTTTTAAAGAAAAACAATTCCTCAATTGCCGCACAATCTGGTTTCTCTTTTTTAATTATATCACAAATCGCCGTGTAAATGATTTCCAGCCGCTCAAAATCCGGCAATTTGGCCCGAGTTGTTATTATTCCGCAACCCAGAACTTTGGGAATTTTTTCGCCAGCAGATCTGCCAGCCAGCAAACGGCCGGCAGTGTCAATCACTGCCCAGCCGGTTGTTGCCGTCCCCGGGTCGACACCCAATATTTTCATCTTTACTCCAAATTAGTATATACCTCATTTACATCATCATCGGCAGACAATGCTTCCAGCAGTTTTTCTATTGAGGCTTTTTTTTCTTCGGAAATTGCTACGATTGATTTCGCTTCGTAAATAATATCTGACGAATCAGTTTTGACACCGGCATCTTGAAAAAATTTCAGGACGGATTGCAACTGCGATATTCCAGTATATACTATTATAGTATCTTCCTCGACTTCAAAATCATCGGCACCGGAGTCGATAATTGTTTCTTCCAAAAAATTTTCCATTTTTGTTTCGTCATTCGGATTTCGGATTTCGGATTTGCTTTTAATAATGATCTGCCCCTTTTTCTCAAATAAATAACTGACGCTTCCTGCTTCCGCCAATGATCCGCCGAATTTGTTGAAAACCGCGCGAATTGCCGAAATCGTTCGCAATCGATTATCAGTTAAACATTGGATTAAAATTGCTACGCCGCCCGGACCATAGCCCTCATAAATTACCTCCTCGATTGCCGCACCATCGACTCCACCCTGAGCTCGTTGAAGGGCCCGGTCGATATTATCCTTTGGCATCGAAGCCGCTTTGGCTTTTTCAATGGCAATCCTGAGAGCAAAATTTGTCTCTGGATCACCGCCAGTACGTGCCGCGATAGAAATTGTATTTGCTAATTTGGTAAATAGCGAACTCCTCTTGGCGTCTTCCGCCCATTTTTTTCTTTTAGTTGTCGCCCATTTCGAATGTCCAGACATATTTTTATTAATTAAAAGTTTTTAAAGTTTATAAAGAACATAGAAAATATTTTTAATTCCTTTCACTTTACGAACTTTATCAGTCTCGGCTACCTGTCTCGCCGAGCCAAGGCGGAGGCCGAGCCTAGACGGATGAACTTTTGACTTTATGAACTAACTTATTTTAATCTAACGTAAAAAACGCTATTTTTCAACTTAAAAAGGTGGGCAACGGTTGTCGCCCACCCATGTCCGCAGTCTAGCTGCACTCTCACGGATCATCGCCGCCACACGACTTGAACGAGCGTATGAATTTGTCGTAAAGCGGCTTGTATTTCTTATATGCCGCTTCTGACTTGTACTTGATGCCGAAGACCCGGAAGCATCTTCCATCGCGTACATCTACATACTGGCGGAGGTATGTTCCGTCGTTTGCTCTGATAAAGGCGTACTCCCGACCTCGAGCCCAGTCGTGGCTCAGCTTGATGGTCGTTTCCCGTGGTTGGACTTTGTATGGGTAGTCCTCCGCCAGTCTGCCCATCCAAGCGGAGTAGACGTAAAACTCCACGGTCTTGTCACGACTGGTAAAGTAGGTTCCATCAGGAGTGTGCCGAACAGTGAATCCGGCGGGGTAGTTGACGATGTACTCATCCGCCTTGAACTTCCTCCACTGCTCGGCAGCGACGGCGGGGTTGGAGAAGAATACCACGACTACCAACATCACGACGGCAATACCAGCTTTGTTCACGGTCTTTGCCTCCTTGGGCATATGGAATGCTCACAGATTCGTTTGTGTACAACGGATACTTATGTTGCATCATATTTTCTACTCTTTGTCAATGAAAAACCCAGGGGAGAACCCTGGGTCACAGTCGACAATCCCCCTCCTGCCCATTACTGCTGTTTCCACCAAGTACAGGGCCAGAGCCCATCACCCCAAAAGGTGCATTCGTCAATCGATGGCGGCGGCATGGTATACACCAGTGCATCCTCGCCACCGGTTCTTAAACCGATGATGATTCCGCCGTCGGAACATTCGGTCATGCCAATGACAGACCAGTCTCGTTCGGCATTCGTATATGGCACATAGAGAATGCTCATCTGCTTTGATCCCACGGGCAGTTGAGCAATGAAGATCTCGCGTCTGCCAGCCGCAATGTCGGCCAACAGCGCCGCCCTTTTTCTGAGTCTAGCGACAGAATCCTTCTCTGAACCAATAGCGGCATTGCCATAAGTGCCAGCGTCGGCCATACCTGCCACAAGCAAGGCATTTCTGCGCTTAGACCAACAGATGGCCTTTAGACAGACGCCCGCAGGCGTGACTAACACACCGGTCACAGACCATTTGGGACTCACCACGATGATCCGGCTGACCGTCTGTTTGCCACTGCCAGTATGCATCAGACAGTAGTAGCCCATGTCGGTATTCACGTCGTCCAGCATTCCGTAGTTGGACAAGTCGCAGACCGGCTTAACCTGCCGCGTTCCCAGATCGAGCAGCTTAATCTTACCGCCTTTGGCAGCAATTACGAGCTGGTCAACTTGGTTTGAGCTGACGATCAGCGCGTCACCGCTCGAGTAAGCGACTTGGTGTTTGCCGGCGACTAAGTCGATGACGTTGACATTGCCAGCCGTGGTCACGGCGGCAATCTTGACCGGGCCAAGCCCTTTCATCCACGCCGCTTGCCGGAAACTCCC
>CAZHFJ010000065.1:0-3786 GCA_964531145.1 uncultured Candidatus Saccharibacteria bacterium
TTCCCGTTTATCGTGGAGTTTTTTGCCGCGAGAGAGGGCAATTTGCAACTTAGCTCTCCCCTTTTTCAAGTAGATTTTTGTCGGAATTATCGTTAGGCCTTTTTCGATTGTTTGACCGGAAATTTTAGCGATTTCATTTTTGTGCAAAAGTAGTTTTCGCGTTCGCTGGCGATCTCCAACTGGAACGTCAATAATCCCACCAACCCACCAGGTCTCACCAGCGATAATTTTAACATGAGATCCGGTCAAATTGACTTTATTTGCCCGAACTGCCTTGATTTCTTCGCCAGTTAGAACAATCCCCGCTTCCAAACTCTCAACAAAAGTATATTCGAACCTTGCTTTTCGATTTATAAGATTCTTTGATTTTCTCTGCTTTACTTTTTTCATCAGCGTTCGATCAGCATAAAAGATCAGCGTGGTTATTCTTTCGAGAACATTTTGGAAATCGTTGGCCACTCAAAAACAACGACTGAAAGTGAAGCAGCAAGCGGAACCGATAAAATCGCTCCGACTATACCCATCAATTTTGCACCGACAAATAGCGCTAACAGAATTATCACTGGCGAAATGCCAACGGCTTTCTGCATAATTTTTGGCACCAAAAATACATTTTCCAAAAATTGAACTGCCAGATACCAAATTATCACAAAGAGTGCTTTCCAAGGAGAAACAGTTAGAGCGACTAGGGCGGCAGTGGCGCCGGAAATTATCGGCCCAACAGTCGGAATAATTTCCAAAATTCCGGAAATTAATGCCAAAATTAAAGCGTACGGCACGCCTAAAATCGAAAGCCCGATAAAATCAATAACAAAAATCGTAATACACAAAAGCATCTGACCACGAAACCAGGAACCGATAATTGCGGCAATTTTATGAATCACGGCAAGGCCGGCTTCTCGATGTTCCGGAGCAAATAATGACAATATATACTTTTTAATATTGACTTCATCGGCCAACATATAAAAAGTCAAAACAAAGATCATCAGTATTGCAAAGATTCCGTAAATTATGCCAGCGGTAAAGGAAAAGATATTGGTACCAATTGTCGCCAAATTTGACGACAAATTCTCCAGCGAATTTCTGATAGTCGGAATATATGGCCGCAGACTGTCAAAATTCATTCTGCTGATATATGCCGGAATATTATTAGCCAATTGGGCTGTTTGGGTTACCAGGGGTGGAATAATTAAATAAAATACAGCTCCGATGCTGACAATAATTATTAGAAATAAGACGATAATTGAAAGTGTCCGGCCAAGATATTTTGACCAAGTTTTGACAATCGGTGAAAATGTTACTGCAAGAATCAAGACAATAAAAAACAGGGCTACTACATCCTTGACATAGTAAAGCAAAAAAAGCAACGCAGCGATAATAAAAATCTTAAGAATTGTCCAAGTCGAAATCTCAATTTTCATTCTGTTGTCCATATATACTCCTTGTTTATTGACCGCCTTATTTGCCGTGTTGCGTTAAACCGCATTCTTCTAGGTGGTTACAGTTCTATTTTAGCAAATCTAAATTCAATCAGCTCACCTTGGGGGATAATCAAATTATCAGTGGTGGTTATTTCGAATTTACTTTTATCATCGCCGGCAATTTGCTCAATAATTCCACCTTTTCGCGTCAGAGCTGACTCTAAAACAGTTTTATTGCCAAGGGCTTTAATCTCATAGGGGGAGGAAAAATAGTTATTCGGGATGAAAAAATTGGCAGTGATTCTTTGATTGTTAATTGAGATTAAATATGTACCAATATTTCGCAGCGCATTTACAAGATCAACAATCTGTGTCTGACTAAGTGGCTTATCAATTCTCATAACCACTCCTTGCCCAGAAGTTGACACTTCCCCATTAACCAACTGAAGGGTTGAAAGTTCATTTTTGACCTTCTGAGCGACTTCTTTTGAGTTTTGATATTTATCAAGATCAGAAGTGAGCGTGGTAATTTGATGCCGCAGGTCAGCATTATTTTTTGTCAGCTTTGCGACTTCCAAAGCCAGTACTTCTGTGTTTTCCGGCTGGATAATCTTTTTTATTTGTTTTCCCGCCAAATATTGACTAACTAGAAATATTCCCAAGAGAAAACAGGTAATTCCAATAATAATGTAATCAAGACGCTTAAACATTAGTCGCTCCCCACTGTTATGTCAGAAGTCAGTGTGCCTTTAAAGGCTCCGACATTGATCTGGTCATGAGTCTGAATATCGAAAACCAAGCCTGTTTCAGAAACTTGCTTGTGGATATCAATCAGAATGCCTTTATCATTCAGCCTTGTTGCCATCTGCTCTCTATCGCCAACAGCTTTTATCACAATCGGCGTCGAAATTCTTGTGTCGTTTATCATTATCGTATTAACGATACAATCAACAGCAGTTGAGGCCACAACACGTTCATCATTGACAGAAATTGCTTCTGCTCCGGATCCCCATAGCAGGTTAATGATATCGCGAAGGTCGGCAGCATGAACTATAGAATCTTCGCTAACTGGCCCTTTAGAATCGTTAAGGGTTAGAATGATACCTGGCCCAGAAACCGCCACCATACCAGCAAGGGCTTTCTGGGAGTTTAGTGCATCATAATCAGCCTTTGAGATTCGCAGGTTTTTATTTTCTTTTTGAATTTGACTGATTTTTTCCTGCAAAGAGCTAATCTCATTTTTTAGGCTACCTTGATCAGCATAAAGAGATTCTCGAGTTTCTTTGAGCGAAACATATGGAGCGATTGGATTGACCACACGAGACGGAATAATATTTACTTGCACAATCACTAAAATACCTAGGACCACGCCCGCTAGAAGAAGGATAGCTTCGCCGTAAAATTTTTTCTCCTTATGCTTGGCCATTAGTATATATTACATGGTCGGGGATGGCAGATTTGAACTGCCGACCTCATCGTCCCGAACGATGCGCGCTACCGGGCTGCGCTAATCCCCGCTTCAGCTAGCTTTATTATATCCCAAAATTGTGCTAAAATCCAGAGTGAAATGCCCTCGTAGTTCAACGGATAGAACAAGGGACTCCTAAGCCCTAAATACAGGTCCGACTCCTGTCGAGGGTACCATTATAAACACTATGAGTAATTTGGATATCAAACAACTACTAGAAAAACTCGAAAAACTAAGAATACCAAGGGGCAAATATCTGATATACGGCTCTGGTCCACTGGCTGCAAGGGGGCTAAGGGAAATTGATGATCTTGATGTTGCGATCGACGACGAGATTTATAATAAATTGGCTAAAAAATATCCGGAAAGGCAAAAGCCAAAATTTTCCCATATTGTAATTGGCGAAATTGATCTTATTCCGGCAAAAGACACTTTGATTGAAAATTTTGACCAAACTTTAGCTAACGCCGACATTATCTTTGGTCATAAATTCGTCCGACTTGATGATTTAATTCGCTGGAAGAAAAAGATGGGGCGGAAAAAGGACTTTGAGGATATCAAATTAATCGAAAAATTTCTCAAACAAAAATAATTTTTGATTTCAATTTTTAGCTATTAGGTGTACGATCGTACACCTAATAGCTAATTTTTCCACCTGTAACTAACAACAACCATTTTTAATCTACAATTTTTTAGTCACATATATTTCACGATCGTGAAATATATGTGACTTTCTCCAGGCAAAAAATCCTCGTTTTCATTTCAACCAATATAAATTAGGGGATTCTTGCAATGAAGGTAAAAAATTAGCAGAAAATAAGTATGGTTTCGAAAGTTATCAGCAGAAATGCTGTTTTTTAAATATCTTTGCCTGACAAAAAGTTAGCAGAAAATTCT
>CAZHFJ010000066.1:0-3537 GCA_964531145.1 uncultured Candidatus Saccharibacteria bacterium
ATATATTTCATAATGTTTCAGGCCGGCTTTTCTAGCCGGCCTGTTTGTACTTCCTGCCGAAAAAGAAGATGAAGAAACCTTTGAGAAACTGAAAGAGGATGTATATACCAATCGATGCAATGACTGAGTAGATGCTCCAAAAAAACATCCAACCAATCGAATCTATCCAGCTGTGACGTCGTGTTTCCATGTTCTCTCTCCTTGATACATCAGTATATTCGAATTATAGCAAAAAAGACCCGATAAGTCGAGTCCTTTCGTCAAATTACAAGAAACAAGATACAAGTTTCCAAACAAATTCCAATGTCCAAATCTCAAATTCCAAATATTTGTATCTTCTAATTTGGTTATTGTTGCTTGTTTGTTTCTTGTATCTTGCTATCTTGGAACTTGATTTATTTCAATTCCACTGTTGCGCCTGCTTCTTCAAGTTTTTTCTTCGCTTCCTCGGCTTCCTCTTTCTTCGCCCCTTTTAGCAAATCTTTTGGCGCACCTTCAACCAGATCCTTCGCTTCCTTCAAGCCAAGATCCGGCTTGATCTCCCGAACAGCCTTGATCACCTGAATCTTTTTGTCACCGGAAGCGGCTAGAACAACATCATAAGATAATTTCTCTTCGACCTCAATAGCTCCACCAGTAGCAGCCCCACCAGCAGCAACAGCAACCGGGGCAGCAGCAGAAACACCGAATCGCTCTTCAAGATCCTTGACCAACTCTGAGAGTTCAAGAACTGAAAGATTTTCGATCTGCTCGATCAACTCTTTATATTTCCCCGACGGAGCGGGTTTTTTCCCGACGCTTTCGGCCGGGACTCCGACCTCCGACTTTTCTGTTGGAGCGTCGGAGCTCTCCACTTCAACCTCCTTTACTTCTTCTTTCGCCTCAGCCGCAACTTCTTTTGCCTCGATCGCATCTTCTTTAGCTTCCTCGGCCTCTTCCTTGGCCTCAACAGCTACATCTTTGGCAATCTCAGCTGTCTCTGATGCTTTTTCTACCTTTTCCCCTTTGGTTTCTTTTGTGTCATCTGGCATATAATCTCCTTCGCAAATTAATTAATAAAGTTATGAACTTTTTGAATCTCTATATTGTGCTAAAATACTTGCCAATCCTCTCAAATTTCCGGCCAGCACATTTACCATTCCAGAAATTGGTGCGGCAATACTGCCAACTAATTTAGCATATGATTCTTCGCGGCTTGGAAGTAGCGCTAGCGAATTTATAGTTGTAACCGGCACAAACTCTTTTTCAATAATACCGCCAAGAATTTCCAACTTTTCGTGCTCTCTTGAATAATTTTTGATTTCTTTTGCCGGCGTGACTTCATCATCGGAAAATGCAATGGCCAACGGTTTGGTCAGAATTTCATTTTCAATTGCAATATCAGAATTCTTTAGAGCGATTTTTGCCAAAGTATTCTTAATCACACCAAATTTTATGCCTTTTTGCTCCAGTAAGTTGCGAAGTTCTTCCATCTCAAAAACCGAAAGTCCCCGATAATCAACAATTACCGCCTTTTTTGCCTTGAAATTCTGATCTAATTCTTGAAGCATCGCTTCTTTTTGTGCTCGTGTCTTGGCCATTTTATTCCTTCATCGTAAGCTCCATGAATGGATGACTAATATTCTAATGGCTAATAACGAATTGGACGAATTAGTATTATTAGTTATTTGTTATTCGATTATTCGTTATCCGTTCTTGTCCGCGTTTTTATAAAAAACGCCGGCGCTTCCGCCGACCAAACAAGAAAAATATATTTGTCACAATTTTTCCTGCGCCGGACTTATTTTTCTGCCGACGGTCTTTGGAAGTATTTTCACTATAGCAAAGCTTATTTTACTTGTCAACAATCTGATGCTTGCCCCGCACCGAACTTGTTCTGGTGCTGGGGTCAACTATTTTGGCAATTCCAATTTTACACTTGGACCCATAGTGGAGGCCAAATAGAGCGCGCTAACTTTATTTTTCGGCAGAATTTTTAGAAATGTCTGCAAATTCTCCTTGATCTTTTCCTTGCCAAATGACACTTTGGCAATCCCCAAATGAATATTTTTCTGGTCGTCTTGTTTATATTCGATCTTGCCGGATTTGATTTCCTCTAGAACTTTTTTGATATCTTCTACAACCGTGCCGGATTTTGGCGATGGCATCAGCCCCTTTGGTCCAAGAATTCTAGCTACAGCCGCCAGTTTTGGCATAACCGACGGAGTCGCGATCAAAATATCAAAATCTAATTTATTTGTTTTAATTTTTGCAATGATGTCGTCAACATTTGCATCACTAATTTCGACAACTTTTTTTTCTTTTGGCGCACCCGCAGGCAATACTATCATGCCGCGGATACCGCCAACTGCCAATCGAGCGTGGATTTCAACAGTAGCATCAAATTTTGTAATAGAAGTCTCGAGAACTTTATCAATTGCCTCATCAATAGTATATATATTACTCTTCTCTATTTTTGCCAGAGCAGCAAGATATTTTTTGCTATGTTTTGGCTTTAGCGATTTTCTTTCAGGTTTCTTCCCTGCCTTGCCGGCAGGCAGGTCTTTTTTTTCTTTTTTCTTTCCCTTTTCTACTTCTTCGTCGGCTTCTTTGATTTCTTCTTTCAGTTCTTTCTTTGCTTCCTCAACTCTCCCGACGCTTGCGGTCGGGACTTTTTCCTCTTCTAAATGTTTTTTTGCCTCCTGAATTTGTTTCTTGACGACGCTTTCATCAATAATCTCATCTGAAACCATTTCCTTTACTCGTTGTGCCATATTCTCCTTTCAGTCGTAAATCCTAAATTCTAATTTCTAAATCCTAAACATTTTGAATTTTGAGCATTTGAATTTTGAAATTATTTAGAATTTAGAGTTTAGTGTTTAGAGTTTAAACCTCAAACGTTGTTGCGGTTAATTCTTTTTTGCCTATCAAACAATCAACAATTATATCAACTACCTTGGTAATCATCTTTTCAATCACTGGCTTCTCACGTGAGCTAAATTTTCCCAAAACAAAAACCTTTGCTTCTGGTCTCTCGTACGGATGCTCGATCTGCGCAGTGCCAATTTTATGATCAGCGATGCCAATTCGAAGCCGAGCGATCTGATTGGAGCCGAGTGCTTTGACAATGCTCTCTAGCCCTTTCTGACCACCGCTAGATCCAGATAATCGGATACGCGACATTCCGAGGGGCAAATCTAAATCATCACAAATTACTAGTAAATCATCAATGTCAGCCTTGTAGAATTTGACGATTTGACTTACAGCCTTGCCAGAAAGGTTCATAAAACTTCGCGGTTTCACAAATATATATTTATCTCCGGCAATTTGAGTTTCAGCAATTTCGGCTTGGAATTTTTTATTCAGCTTAAAAATTAGTTCCCTACCAATGGTATTTACCCTCGGATGCTTGATTAACATATTCAAAAAATCAAACCCAACATTATGCCGAGTGCCTTCATATTCTTTCCCTGGATTGCCTAGGCCGATAATAATTTTCATAGTTACATTCCCGGTAGTCCCATACCGCCCATTACATCTTTCATTTTTTCCGCTGCC
>CAZHFJ010000067.1:0-2098 GCA_964531145.1 uncultured Candidatus Saccharibacteria bacterium
CAGTGTACCATTTTTTATTGGCCAACTGTCCAAGAGGTTAATCATCATCTCCATATCTTCGTAGCTAAATAGGCAATAATGCTATACTAGACTTATGATTTTTCTGCAAATAATTCTTGGTCTGTTTTTGCTTGGTTTTATCTTTTGGATCTGTTCACATTTGTATTCGACAATTTTTTATGTGCCGTATGTTAACTCCTCAAAGCAGGCGATAGGAGACGCGTTAAAATTTTCCGGACTAAAAAAAGGTGATATATTTGTTGATCTTGGTTCTGGCAATGGCAGTGTGGTAATTTTGGCAAATAAAAAATTCGGAGCCAAGGCTTTTGGTTTTGAAATCTCGCCTTTCCCCTATTTGTTATCAAAAATTAAAATATTTTTATCTGGAGCTAAAGATATTCAAATCTTTCGAGCTAACTTTCAATGGGCGGGGAAATATCTAAAAAGGGCTGACGTTGTTTATCTTTATTTGTTAAATTCAGTATTGGAAAAAAATGAAAAGTGGATTTTCGACAACGTCTCGGCCAAAACCCGCATCATAACGCTGGCTTTCAAATTCAAAAATCACAAGCCAAAAGGAACCATCAAAACAACAAATCTCGGCCGGAAAACTAAAATTTTCCTATACGGGAAATAGGTATCTTGACAAAATGTAAAGTTTGCTTTACATTTTAATTAAGATGACCGAAAAACAAGAAATCACAATTAAAAATAAACTGCGGGATTTGCGGAAAAAACACGAGCTCTCGCAAGAAGAGCTAGCTGACCAGCTAGGTATTTCCCGCCAGTCAGTGATTGCACTTGAGCAAGGAAAGTATATGCCATCTCTGCCGCTAGCAGTTTCGATGTGCAATCTTTTTGACAGCGCATTTGAGGACATTTTTGAATTTGAACATCAGATAAATAAAGTATTTGAAAATATTAACAGCAATTTTGGAAAGGAGCTTGCTATGCCAAGTGAAATGTCACCATGGCGACCATTCCGTGAAGCAGTCTCCCTGCGCGATGCGATGGATCGCCTTTTTGAAGACAGTGTTATTACCCCGAAAGCAGTCGGAGCAATGCCAAAAATCGACATCAGGGAAACAAAAAATGCAGTTGTAATTAAAGCCGAGCTGCCTGGTGTTGATGAAGATAAAGTTGATGTCGAAATTATGGATAATGTTATGACGATTTCTGGCGAGAAAGTTGATGAGAAAGTTGAGGAAGACGAAGGCTACTACTACAAAGAATCGCATTCCGGCGCTTTCCAGCGAAGCTTCTCCTTGCCGGCTGATGTAAAAGCAGACAAAGCCGAAGCCGAGATGAAAAATGGCGTGCTGACAATCACCGTGCCGAAAGTCGAGCCGAAAAAAGCCAAGAAAATCGCCATCAAACCAAGGAGATAAACATTAGTCAATAATCTTTTAGCAAAATTTCGCCACTTAGCGGAATTTTGCGTAAGAAAAACCCCAACCTATGGCAGGAGTTCGAAATCATCAAGTAGAAATGTTGCGATTCGGGAATGTGCTTGAAATTGACGTTGACACTCACTGCGAATATAGAGAACGGAATCTGGATTATCCAGTGGGCACATTCCGTTCATCTGCATATCACCACCCGGTACTGCTCTCGGGACACATCCTTCTCGATATTGTCCCCGGAGCTCTTGACGTCCTTCGGCATCAGTGATGACTATCCACGGACCACTGGTCTCAAGAAGTTTCAGCCACTCATCCGTCGTCTCCCCGATCACTATTTTGATATGTCCGGTGCGGAAATTGGTCAGGTGACCAACTTGACGACATTGCTTTGCTGCCCTTTCAGCCTCTTCACGCGATACAAATGGCCTTAATCCGTTAGTGGTGAAATTGAGCCACATTTGCCTTCTTCGTCTCGTATTCGGACCGAAAAGGAACAAATCGTTAGGGAAATCTTGCATTTGGGCGAGAAAACAAAAACCATCAATCTCCCTCACATGAACCACCTCGCAATCGTTTGCGCCTGTAAGTATATACTAGCAAATAATTCTGATCCTGTATACTATAAATGAGATGAAAAATATCCTGCCGACATTTGAATATGAACTAGAGATTTTGCGAGGTGGAGAAATTGTAAT
>CAZHFJ010000067.1:2198-3485 GCA_964531145.1 uncultured Candidatus Saccharibacteria bacterium
TGGCATCGGTGCAGCCAATATTTTGGCATTTAAGCGAGCGCTAGACGGACTTACCAATTGCGATTTCGCCTTGATCGATGGCCGAAGATTTCGCGGTTTTGAATACGGATATCGCTGCTTGATTAAAGGCGATTCAAAATCAATTTCCATCGCCGCCGCTTCAATTATCGCCAAAGTTTTTCGCGACAGCTTGATGGCAAAATTACATAAAGAGTTCGAGATTTACAATTTCGCCAAAAACTTTGGCTACGGCACAAAATATCACATCGAAACAATTAAAAAACATGGTCCTTCGCCTCATCACCGAAAAAGTTTTTTGAAAAAAATTTATAGTGAGACCCAATCAAAAAAAATACCGCTATCTTGAAAGATAGCGGATCGTTAGTCATCAACCGACAGGAACATCCACCTCCAAACAGCGCCACCAGCAACCCCCACTGGGACTATATTCTTCGCTGTGCAAATACTCCAGCTCGAAGGCGTAACCCTCGAACTTTGGAATCATCACCTGTTTGCCAACGCTATGAAAAATCCCTTTCTTTAGTCCGAAAAGCTCTTGTGGAGAGTAGAGCTTCTCCGGTTTCAGTTCGGGATATTCCCTAGCAACCAGCAATGCAGAAACCAGAAACAATCCCTTCCTCGGCACATAGCGAACTACTTCTGTGTCGTTGTACGCGTTCACTTCTACCAATCGGTGATCTATTTCCTTTTCCTTGATGGGATAGACGCTACCACGAGCATCAATCACCCAGTTGTAAGCGGAAAAGTCGGAGTTTTCCACTATCATCTCCGCAGTTGCGACAACAACATCCATATTGTTAAGCTTTACCCCTTCAAGATTGCCATTAGGAACAATCTTCCAGCGCCAAACGATTCCGTCAATTGATGATGAAACCGCTCCGGAATACTTCTTGGCTACTTTGGAAGGATAGGGTTCCGGAGCAATAAATGTGCCGCCTACGAAATTGCCTCCGGCTACCTCGTCAAAGTAGCAGAAAAGTACATCAAAAACTCTCGGTTGAACCAGGTCATTCTGCTCTTTAAACAACCTGTGATTCTCTCCACAGCCACCAAGAACAATGGCAGTTGTCAAAGCTGCTACCAGTACCACTAACTGTCTCATCTGATTTCACCTCCATGACAGAATGTATAGAATATACTGTAAATGTTCTCAAATGTCAACCCCGGAATTGAAAAATTTACTTTTTCTTGCTACAATATTGATGTAAAATGGGCGTGTAGCTCAGCTGGTTACCTGCCTGCCGGCAGGCAGGGAGCGCTTCGTTG
>CAZHFJ010000068.1:0-3360 GCA_964531145.1 uncultured Candidatus Saccharibacteria bacterium
TGCTGCAGCTTTGGCTTTTGTGGCGCCGACTGTCAGCCAGGTTGGCACCAGCATGCCGATGGAAAGTGCAATAATCAGAAATCTATACCAAAACTTTTTCATAACAAAACTCCTTTTTAATAATAAAGAAAAAAATAATTTCCTGTTTAGAAACCCAGCAACTGCAATCGCTTATTCATATGTCATTGCGAGACCGAAGGTCGTGGCAATCTATCTAAAAGATTGCTTCGCTTTCGCTCGCAACGACAGAATAAAACCAATTGCATAATATTCTGTCGATTGTTAATTTGCCAAAAGACTTGGCAGCATAATCTACCTTCGCATCTTTTATCAACGGCAAATTCTGTCCCCCAACCCTCCGGCAAATTCTTTTGATTTTTTATTTTTGTGGGAGATCACCATCTGCTCCCCATAGCGCACGTTTTGTGAGAACTAATTGTATGCAATCGTAATACTTATGCATACTTTTCGCCCGCCATAGGTACAAGCGCATCCACGGCGCAAAATTACCACGATGCTATTTTTATTGTCAATGCTTTTTGACTAGTATTTACTTCAGACACGAGAAATGCCGCATCAGATGCGGCATTTCTCTGAAAATTATTTTAGTTCCCATTATTTAGAATATCCTTGAAAACACCTCGACAATCCTGTCATAGATCTGGGTGATTTTGGGTTTCGGCTTAGCTAGCATTTCAGTCGTGATTGTAGTCTCAGCTGTCCTGTTGTCCTCAGTAAATGCGCCCTTTACAACCCCCACGCCGATATCTTCATACTCAGGGTTTAGGATATTGGCCCTATGGGTTGGTGAATTCATCCAAGCATTAACAACGCCTTCAGCAGTGCTATATCCCAGCGCTAGATTTTCTCCGGCAACCGAGTAATTATAGTCTTCCTTGAGTATAAACGACCAAGGCGTCTGACCATATGCGTAGTGCTCAAAGTAATTTCGAGTGATCATATCAATCGACTTATTTTTTGCAGCATTTTGCAGTGAAGAATTAACTCTAAGTGGAGAAAGAAATCTCGCCTCTCGTTCCTTGTTAATAGCATTAACAATATTCTCTGGGGTAATCTCCGAAGCAAAGGCAAAAGTTGAGCTGAGAACAACAATAAATCCAAAAACGATTAAAGATCCGATTATTTTGATTTTATTTGTGATTGTTTTGGTCATTTTTGTACCTGACTGCCGTTAGGCAGGTTTGTTTATTACTAAGTAATACATTGTATTACAAAGTATGATATTAGTATATTGTATCAAAAATGAAGCTAAATGTCAATTCTTGGGGCTAAAGTACTGCCAATTTATGCTTGAAACTAGAAAGCAAAATCTGATATGATATATCCGATATGTATTATGTCTACATCCTATTTAGCACATCTGATAGAAAGTTTTATACCGGATATACAAGTAACTTGAAAATTCGAATTTCTAAGCACCATGAGGGCAAGGTCATTTCGACTAGCAAAAGGAAAGAATTGAAACTGATATACTACGAAGCCTACTTATCAAAAATAGACGCTAGGAGGAATGAAAAATATTACAAGACGACTAAAGGCAAGCAGGATTTAAGAAAGAAATTGAAAGATTTTTTGGATTCAAAAAATAAATAAAATTTTTGGGGCCATAACTCAGTGGTAGAGTGGCTGGCTCATAACCAGTTTGTCGTAGGTTCGAATCCTACTGGCCCCACCAAAAAATTTTATTTGGGTTAAAAAGACCAGGTGCATAACTCCGCAAGTACAAGTATACGATGCGAGATAGACTGGTTAGCCGTCCTGCAAGCTTGCAGGACCAGGCCCACCATAGACTGTAGACTGTCCTTTTTTTCTTTGTTACAATATATTTATATGGCAGACATCAAAACCAAAAAAAGGGCACTAATTGCGACAATTTCCTTCTTCTCGCTCCTCCTCATCCTCTCTCTGTCGCTTTTTTGCTATCAGCGAGCTTATGCCGGAAAAATCTACCGCAATGTTTCTTTTGACGGAGTGCCCCTGCAAGGAAAAACAAAGGCTCAAGCAAAAACAATAATTGAAAATCAAGTTAGCCCCCAATTTGGCAAGAAAATCATTACCAAATCACAAGAAGGCAAAGAGTTCGAAGCTAAATTCTCAGAAACAGGAACTTATGTTGATGCTGGTCAAATAGTCAGAGAAGCTTATGAATACGGCAGAAATAGCAATTTTCTCAAGACTCTCTATCTCTCATCCACGACAATTTTCTCCAAAAAAAATCTTAGCTATGAAGTGAAGTTTGATGAAGATGTGTACGGACAATATCTTGCGAAGGCCGCTGAGAGTCTAAACATTCCGCCCACAGATGCCAATCTGGAGGTAAAAAGCGGCCAAGTGGTTACGAATGTCGGTAAGAATGGCATCACAATTGATTCATCAAATTTAAAGACACAAATCTCTCAAGAGTTCAAGGCAAAAGTTGACTCCGCTGTAGTTGAGATGCCGACAATGCCAATTACTCCGACACTTTTGTCTGAAGATCTGGCGGAAGCCCAAAAACAAGCAGAGGATTATCTCTCACACCAAATTCAACTAACTTTGAACGGCCAGGTTTATAACGCCGACCGCAACACTATCGGCAGCTGGATATCTTTTGGATCTTCAGGGAGCAAGTATGTTGCTTCGCTAAACACTGGTGCGATTAAGAACTATGTCAACAAAATCGCCGCAAAAAACGACACGCCAGTGATTGACACCAAGATCAACGCTGTTGATAATAGTGTTCTCCAAGAAGGTCGGCAAGGAATATATACTGACCAAGACGACGCGGTCAGTAAAATTACTGCAGCGCTACAGGGTTCTTCGCTTTCTTCAACGATTCAACTAATTCAGACGCCGCGCGATCCGCAAATTGTCAAAGTTTTTCCTGATGAAGGAATCGTTCCCGGAAGATTTCCGGGAAAATATATTGATATCAGTCTCTCGTCTCAACTTTTGACGACTTTTGAAGGCACAAATCAACTGGGGCAATATCAGGTCTCTACCGGTAAATCCAGCATGCCTACACCGACTGGACTGAAAAGTGTTATCGCCAAGGACCCGAGAGCTTGGTCAGCTCCTTATGGCCTTTGGATGCCGTGGTGGAATGGAATCGGAGGGGGTATGGGCATTCATGAACTACCTGAATGGCCAGGCGGTTATAAAGAGGGTGAAAATCACCTAGGAACACCAGTCTCCCATGGCTGTATTCGCTTGGGTGTCGGCCCGGCGCAAACGGTCTACAATTGGGCCGACATCGGAACACCGGTATATATCCACAAATAATCGAAATGACGAGGTCCGAAATCAGAATGACTAAAAAATTAAGAAGTCCGAATGACAAATGACGGAAAAAATCCAGAA
>CAZHFJ010000069.1:0-1300 GCA_964531145.1 uncultured Candidatus Saccharibacteria bacterium
CTGAACCGTGCCGGTTGAGCCGCGCTTGTATTGGTATCCGGCCGTGCCGGAAATCGGATCAACCACTGCCGGCCAGGTGAAAGTGAAATTTGCCTGGGTTGAACAGCCGGCCGGCGAAACATTAATATACTCCGGCGCATCCGGCGCGGTCGGGTCGTAGCTGTAAATAAATTTCGTATATTCGCTGGTATCAGCCGGAGTAAAAAGATTGCCGACTTTATCTTTAGTTCTGATTCTTAAATAATATGTTGAGCCGGCAGCCAGCGAAGCGGAATTAGTGTAAGTGGCGGCTGTTTGATAAGCGCCGGCAGTAGTTGGCTCGGCCGTCGGATCAGTGCCAAAATATACCCAGTAGCCGTCAACACCCAAGGCGTAGCCGGAGGTACCGGCAGTGTCAGTCGCGCCAGACCACTCAAAATAAGGGCCGGCCGGGCCAGAAGCCATTCCCCAGTTGCCGGAAGTATATTCAAGAGTTTTTGCCGCTGAGCTGTAGCCGTGAGTAGCTGTCGGATTATTCGGCTTGCCTTCTTCGTCCACCCGCGCGCCTGTGTCTTCGAAATTGACCCAGCCGCCGTCGTTTGACCAGCCGTAGCCCTTAAATTCGCCGGTTGTGGTATCAATGTAGGCGTTGCTGTTATAAGCATCAAAATCAATAAAGCCGCCGGTATTCAAAGCGTAGGCCTGTCCGGTCAAGTCGCCGGTGGCGTAAGTAACTTTTACCGGCCCGCCGTGAACCGCGTCGCCAAAATTAATCCAGCCGAAATCCGTTGACCAGGAGTAGCCGGCAAGCGTTCGACGATTGCTGTCCCCCGGATCAGGATCAGAAACCGTTACGTTACTGCCATACGGGGCGGCGTCAAAATACAAATACTCGCCGGTGTTCATCATCTTGGCTTTGCCGGAAGTTGCTGTCGGATCCGCCGCCTTAGCAATTTGCGGCAGAACGCCGAAAACCCCGCCAAAAACCAAAGTGAAAACCAGGCCGGAAATCAAAATTTTTTTATTGTTCGAGCTTGCCCGCCTGCATCGCTTGATGCGAAGCATCTGCGGGCAGGTCGAGAACCCACAGTGGGAATTCCTCGACTTTACTTTTCTTGTAATTTTCAATTTTCCCTCTTTGTTTTTATTATACAACCCTGAAAAAACCAAGTCAAATGTTACGTAATGAACTTTTGTAGTCTCATTTATCCTTCGAGCTTGTTCCTTTTTATCCTTCGAGCGAGTCCCGATATAAAATCGGGATAAACTCCGCGCGTGGAGAAGCTCACAGCTGATTGTTCTCCACAAGGTCGAACAATAA
>CAZHFJ010000069.1:1400-3221 GCA_964531145.1 uncultured Candidatus Saccharibacteria bacterium
ACTCCGCGCGTGGAGAAGCTCACAGCTGATTGTTCTCCACAAGGTCGAACAATAAAACAGAATATCCTTCGAGCTTGTCGAGAAGTATTTGTTCTCCACCCGACTTCGTCGGAGTCGAACAATAAAATAGAATATCCTTCGACCAAGTCCCGATATAAAATCGGGATAAACTCCGCGCGTGGAGAAGCTCACAGCTGATTGTTCTCCACAAGGTCGAACAATAACTATTAGGAACTGATCGTTCTCGACTCCGTTCGAACAATATTAGCGATAAATTCCCCGGGAGAAGTAATAACAAGATCAACAATTTTACTTTTCACCTTGGAATTGTTTAAATGTTTTTTGTCAAGAGTCAAAAGATAATCACAATGGCAGAGTTTTGCCCCGGCAAGAATATGGGCATCTTTGGCGGCAACGATATTTTGATACGGTTTAATTTCTCGTTCGCTAATTTCACTTCGGACAATAAACTTGCAATCAGTGATAAAATCCCCCGGAGATTCTTTGGTTTTCCGCTTGAATTTTGAAACATTGGCTTGCAGTTCGCCGACAACAGTTTGGGTCGTAAAACCTTTAATTTTCTCCTGTTTGACCAGTTGGCAAACTCGATAAGAACCGCCGGTTTTGCTGTAAATTGCTGAAAATAAAACCGAAGCATCAAAAAAAACCTTAGGCATTTTTATTTTTCTTAGATTTCGGCTGATCGCTAGCGATAAAGCTTTCCAGCTCTTTCTGAGAGTAAACACGATAAGGAGCCGGCTTGTCGGGCGGCTCAATAATTAAAAGATCGCCATTTTTTCTGGCGCGAACTAAATTGCCGATATTGATATTCAGTTGCGATCGCCACTTTTTAGGGATAGTAATCATCCCTTTGCCGAGAATTTTTAACCACTGCTCATCGGTTTTTAAATTTGTTTTTGGCATTGTAAATCCTCATTTAATAAACATTTCTAACTGTTTACATTGTAAACTTTCCAACAAAATCTGTCAAGAATTTTCGCAACCCATAGCTGTTAGCCCAGCGGAAATGGGCAAGATATGAATTAAGAATTTCTCTATATTGATCGCTCCCCGATTCGCTGCGCTCAAGTTTTGATCTGCACTCGGCTACCGTTCTTTTCCGCACTAAAACATACTCTGACCGAATAATATATCCAACAAAATCAATGCCGCAAGAAATCGGCCGGATAAATTGCTTGTCGGGGTGAGCAACTATTTTCAGCTCCGATCTCACAAATTCCGCGACAGCATCGCGGCAAAATTCAAGATACTTTTTATCATCGCTTAAAATTAAGAAATCGTCTACATATCTTAAATAATATTTGGCTTTTAAATTATGTTTAACAAATTGATCAAGCCCGTTTAGATAAACATTGGCGAAAAACTGGCTTGTCAGATTGCCAATCGGCAACCCTTTTCCCTTCGCCGCTGTAAATAGGGACTTATCTCTTGGCAATTTATTAAACAAGCTCGGCTGACTTTGAATTTTCGGTGGAACATCGCGGACACAATCATGAAAAATAATTGTCCTCGCCAGCCACAAGATTTCCTCGCTTTTCACCTTCCTGGCAATCAAATCATACAAAATCCGCTGGTCAATGCTGGTAAAAAAACTTTTGATGTCCATTTGGAGATAAAAACTATTCTTTGAGACCATTTCTTTATTGTTCGAGGCCACAGGTCGAGAACTATTGCGACCAGTAGTTCTCGACTCCCTTCGGTCGCTCGAACAATAATCCTGGCGCGGCGACATCTCTCTCTCTCTCTCTCGAGTTCGCCCGCAAACTTTTGGACCCGCAGCATTGCCCGATGCGTTCCTTT
>CAZHFJ010000070.1:0-3148 GCA_964531145.1 uncultured Candidatus Saccharibacteria bacterium
ATATTATTCAAAGATTCACCTTGGGGCTGATCGATTTTGCTATTGTTATTAAACATTTGATATTAATTTCGTTATACCTATCTAATCTTATCAGTGATTGACAGAGGCAGTCAAGATAATCTAAACTAAAAGTAATAAATCTCGTTAAATTAAAGACTATGAAGATTGTCCTTTTTTCTATTTTTGGTTTCAATGTCTATAGCCATGGAGTTTTTCTCGTTCTCTCCATGGCGATTGGTGGCTGGCTTTTGTATCGTTTGGCAAAAAAACAGGGTCTCTCTATTCAGTATTTTCTTTCAGACTATTTGATCTCGCTGATTGTCGGGATTCTGGCTTCGAGAATTCTATTTTATTTAATCAATCTAAAATATTACCAGAGTTTTTATCAGGTAGTAGAAATCTGGCAAGGAGGATTAGTTTCCTTTGCTGGCTTCATTGTCGGCGCGATTATTTTCTTGCTCTTTCTGAAATATCAAAAACAAGAACTTTCTCCCTGGCTAGACCTTGCTGGTATCGTCTTCCCATTAGCAATAGCTATCGGTCGAGTCGGCTGTGTCCTTAATGGGGAATTCGGAATAAAAACTAGCTCAATCTTTGCCATTTATGGTTATATGCCAGTAACTGCCTTTGAGATATTCCTAGGCATGGCAATTTTTACTCTCAATTTTTATCTTTTTCTAAACTACAAGCGATACCTACCGAAATACTTTCTCTTTTTCTCATTCGTTGCGTTGTATTCATTTGTCAGAATCTTCATTGATGCTTACCGGATTGATCCGCAACTCGCAATCGGCATGAATCTTTCTCAACTGACATCACTGGCAATATTTATCATTTCTATAGTCACTTATGGGTCATACTTCTACAAAAGAAAAGCGAGGTCACAATGATTTTAGATGAAAAATTTCTGAAAAAACAAAAAAAAGCGCTTGAAACTGAAAAACAAAAGTTAGAGAAAAAGATTAAAGAGCTTGAAGAATATCCAGATTACGGCCGCGGCGAGGATGACAATGCCAGAGAAGTCTCTGATTTTGAGAGTAATTTAAGTGTTGAGGCTCAGTTGAAATCGCTTTTGAAAAAAACCAACGCGGCACTAAAGGCAATTGAAAATGGAACATATGGTAAATGCAAAAACTGCAAGAAAGAAATTGAAAAAGGCCGGCTTGAATCAATGCCCTATGCTGCTATTTGTGTCAGTTGTAAAAAACAAAATAAAAAATGAAAGCTAGCTCATTATTTCTAATATTGATTATTGAAACCGCAATTGTGACACTGCTACAACTTGTACCAGTAAATATTAATGCCGAGCTCTTGACAACCAATAGTAAATTTGTTTTTGGAGTAATCGGTTCGAATAATATAGCAATTATTATCTTGCTTTTATTTTTGGTCTTTTTTGTTTATCTAACTGCCAAATCAAAAAAGGCAGTATATACTTTAGCGGATATTTTACTCATTGCCGGTGTTGCTTCAAATTTACTTGATCGGGCTTTCCGCGGCGGCGCTACTGATTATATTTCAATCGGTCGCTTACCAACTTTTAACATTGCTGATATTTTTATTATCATAGGACTAATTGTTTTGGGCGTTAATTACTTGACAAGATCTAAAGAAAAAACTAGATAATCTATTAACTAAATTGTCGCCCCGCTAGGATGCGGGGCGACCAGCCTTTTTTGCGGTTTCTTCGAGCAACTCCGGAGACGCGAACCTGACATCTCCGAGATGCCGATCCTGCCGCTTTGACGGATCATAACTTCTCCAGAGCTCTTCATCCAAGTCAAAAGCAGCAAGGATAAGTCGTAGGTCGTCCTCAGAAAGATCTGCATCGATTTTGTGCGCCCTACCCATCTCTGATAGGCCCCCGGGGTTGATCTTCAGCGGTGGACGTTTTGAGGCGAAAAACCAATTCGCCCCGCTCCAGACATACTCGCCTGTGATACTCTCTCTTATAGTCGGGGCACGAGTCAGTCTAGCAATCCTCACAAAAACTCACCTCCTCTAAATGAAAAAATACTCCGGTCGGAGTATTTTTTCAACTTAACTAATTTTACAAAGCTTTAAATCAATTTCCCGTCTTTCATTGTGAAGTGCATGCCGGCTTTTTCCGACATTGATGAATCGTGAGTGACGGCAATTATTGTCGTGTTCTCCTGCTTTGCTAACTCCTTCATTAATTTGACGATGATTTCCCCGGCGGCAGTATCTAAATTGCCAGTTGGCTCGTCAGCTAAAATTAATTTTGGTTTATTCGCCAAAGCTCTGGCAATTGCAACTCTTTGCTGCTCGCCGCCAGATAATTTTGTCGGTCGGCGCCTGAATTTGTCCTTTGTCAGACCGACTTCTTTTAACAATTTAACCGCTTGTTTACTCCGTTCGCCGGCTTTGATTCCGGAAAATTCCATCGGTAACATAACATTTTCCAGCGCTGACAAATTCGGAATTAAATTGTAATTTTGGAAAACAAAACCGATACGGCTTCGGCGATAATTAATCAACCGCCGGTCACCAAACCGGGTGATATTTTCACCATCAACAAAAATTTCCCCAGATGATGGTTTATCGAGGGCACCCAGAAGTGATAAAAGTGTGCTTTTGCCGCTGCCGCTTTTGCCGACAACTGTGGCAAAAACCCCCTCCGGGACAACAAAACTGACATTGCTGACAGCAATTACATTCTGCTCGCCTGATTGAAATTTTTTTGTCAGATTCATTACTTTGAGCATCGTGTCCTCTTTCTAAATAGTTATTCCATAATTTTGAATTTTGAATTTTGAATTCGAAGCGAATTTATTCGCTTCGCAGCACCTCTGCCGGCCGGACTTTAGAAATAATAAAGGCCGGAATTGCGCTGCCGAGAATTGCGATTACGACTGCCGCCGCCAAACCATAGAGAATTATCTGCCAGCCAACAGTGGCATGAAGATTTCTAAGCGCCGCTCCGGCACCCTGGCCAACACCTCCGGCGAAACGGGTAAAAGCTCCGCCAGGACCGCCGGCATTTCTAGCGCTGTTTTGGAGCGAAGTTTCACTGTTGCTAACTAGAACATTCAAAACCGGATTCGAAAGAAAGGTTCCCAAAATTGTACCGGCTATCGCAGAAATCAAAGTAAGAATCAATGATTCAACGGCAAATTGGGTTACGATT
>CAZHFJ010000071.1:0-1237 GCA_964531145.1 uncultured Candidatus Saccharibacteria bacterium
AGGGGACTGTCCCCTCAAATTTTGTCCCCTTCTCTCAACAATTCGTCTGGCAATCCGGCGGGAAAATCGTTCCTCTCCGTATTTATAAAAGAGATCGGCTAATTTTTTCTCGTCGTAGAAATTTATAATATCAGCGGCGGTCAAATCGTCGCTCTGATCCATTCGCATATCCAATGGCGCGTCATTTTGGAAGGAAAATCCCCGATTTGGATTTTCTAATTGGTAACTAGAGATGCCAAGATCCAATAAAATTCCGTCAACTTTTTCAATTCCTTGGCTTTTCAGTATCGCCGGCAAGTTGGAAAAATTATCATGGACAAAAATCATATTGTCCTTAAACTCAGCCAAATTTTTCTTGGCGGCAAAAATCGCCTCAAGATCCCGATCAATTCCAATAATCGTCGGTCGTTTGTCGTCGGTCGTTTGTCGAAGAATGGCTTCGCTATGTCCGCCGCCGCCAAGAGTGCCATCAACATAAATTCCCCCGGCTTTCGGCCGTAAATATTCGAGAACTTCATTTAGTAAAACCGGCTGGTGTTTAAATTCAATCATTACTCCAGCTTAGCAATAACTACCAGTCGTTTCAAGTTCGAACCCAATGGCCAACAAGTCATCAAAGTCAACTGCTCGGATTTTGTCGGCTCAAGATAGGAGAGCTCATCAGCATCAACAACTTCTTTTTTTGAGACCTTGTACTTAAATTCTTTATTTTGATAATAGACAATTGCCTGGTCGTCTTTATTTAAATCATTAAGACGGGCGAAGGCCTCGGCGTACTGACCCTCGCCGTTCCAAGTGCTTGAATGGCCGAAAATGAAGATATTACTTCCTTTGCCCGGCAAAGCAGTGTTTTTGTAATGAGCGACGCCGGAAAGTAGCGCCTTGTTGTAGGTATATTTATTTTCGCCGTCAACATTGGCGACGATCGGAACTGCGAGAGAAATTTTATTAATGTAAAGCCCAAATTCAAAAAGCCGAGGCTCAATGTTAATTTTGGCAATCTCGGCCGGATCCTTTGACTCGCTTTTAGTGCTAAAACCGAAAGTTGATTTTGAATGATATTCGGAGTAAAGAAAAAAGATAATCGCACTAACAAGAAGAATTGCTGATGCCAGCAAGGCGATTTTGATTTTTTTCACTTTTGTCTTTGGGGTAGCAGTTGTCATTCTTGATCATAGCTTGACTTAAAGCATTCCATTAATTCTTTGCAAAAGATTATTTTTATTGCTGCCGGTTT
>CAZHFJ010000071.1:1337-3080 GCA_964531145.1 uncultured Candidatus Saccharibacteria bacterium
ACTTAAAGCATTCCATTAATTCTTTGCAAAAGATTATTTTTATTGCTGCCGGTTTTAAGTCCTTGCATCGCTAAACTATCAGAGGTTTTTGATTGATATGCTGGAATTGTCAATTGGTTCGTTGATGTAGCTAAAACATTGGGATTGCTGTTGCCGATATCAACTTGAGTCGCGCTTCTGACAACGGTTGCCGAGTATAAATCCAATGTTGCCTGTCCGCTGCAATCAGTGATGTTGACAATGCTCTGGCTGAAGAAATATCCTGATTGAACGTCAGCCATATAGACGCCTTGATCAAAACGGAAATTATCCAGAAGAACAGTGGAATCGTATACACCATCACCGACGTCCGCGATTTTGAATGCCAAAAATATATTGTCTCCTGGCGCAACCGGCGCGCCGGCGATAATCCAACCGGTCCCGCCACCGTCAGAGAAAGAGGTGCCGGCAAGATCAGGAAGGGCTTCATTGGGAATAAAAACCGGACTATCTATCTCAATCGGATTTCCATTTGCATCTTTGGCAACATTTGTCCCGTCGGTAACTTTCGACAAACCGCTAATCGTGGCGGTAAAATTATCGTTATATCCCAGACCGATATACTCATCATACTCTTCAGAGATAAAATAGAAATTAAAGAGTAAACTGTTTATTCCTGAAGGGACTGTAAAATTCAAAGTTAAGATTGCCGCGTCGCCATCGGGGCTACCGAGAGGTTCAAAGTCAGTGCCATAAGATCATCTGATGGGTTTCCAGCATGAGCAATGCCGGTCGAGAGAACGGCAAAAGTTGAATTTTTGCGCGGAGCGATATTGCCGAAGCCGTTCATCACCGAACTGGCTGCGTCATTTCCAGAATAGGAGCTTGATGATGCAGCGGTTGCCTCAAAAGCCGTGGCCAAATCATTGGCCGAGGCGGCCTCGGTCTTTCGGGAGTAGAAAAAGAGAATCGAAGCAAAAACAATCGCGAAAACTGCCAGGAGAACAATAACTTTTTTCATCTTAACCCCCGCACTTATTATTTATATCTTTATTATAGCGCGCCAAAAACTGAATGCAAGTGTTGACAGAATTGCAGAAGTTTGATAATTTGGTATTGATGAAGCGTGTGACACAAAACTGGTTTTATTTCTTTGGAACCCGACCCACGGCCAGAGTTTTTATGATGTAATACTAAGAGTAAGAGTTACGAATTCTGGCCATCGGGCCAGTTTTTTTGTTTTGTCTTCGGTCGATGAGTAATCATCGGTCGAAGAACAGAACGATATCGGTTAGTCATCCGACCGGCTGCTTGCTCAAGGAGCGGCAGTAATCAGCCCCTCGTTGCGCCGGAGAGCAAGACGAGGGGATTTTCTTTGATCTTGATTTGAAATGGTAATTATGGTAAAATCCTAGACAAACGGGGTCGTAGTGTAGTGGTTATCACGGTCGCCAAGGCGACAGATCGCCGGACAAACAAAATATACTATGTATATATTTTGAAAAGCTTAAAAAATAGCCGATTTTATACAGGATCAACTAATAATCTCAAAAGGCGAATTGCCGAGCATAATTCAGGCCAAAGCAAATACACAAAATTAACAAAACCCTTTGTGTTATTGCATTTCGAAGAATTCAAAACTAGAAGCGAGGCGATAGCCAGGGAAAGATTTTTGAAAACTGGTAAAGGTAGAGAGGAATTAAAACAAATATTAAAAAATTAAAGCAATTATATGGGGTCGTAGTGTAGTGGTTATCACGGTCG
>CAZHFJ010000072.1:0-3054 GCA_964531145.1 uncultured Candidatus Saccharibacteria bacterium
CAGATATCGCGATAGGGGCAGTATTTGCATTGAAAAATATCCGGTGTCGCCTTCATATTTTGCTTGCGAATCCCATCAACGACTTCAGAAATCATAGTTCGAGTTTTATCTAAATCTAATTTTTTGAAAGTTATTTCCCCTTTTAGGCCCGATTCGATAAAGTAAAGTGTTGTTTTTGGAATTGTGCCGTATTTTTTCTCCCAAGCCAGCGCATAGATCATCATCTGGGTTGATTCTTTAATTCTTCGATCAGCATCTTTCTGTTCGCGAACATCTGAAGTTTTAAAATCGCAAATTTCTGTTGACTCCCCTATTCCATAAATCAAATCGAAACGACCCTTGACTTTGACATCACCCTGTAAAAATTCGAAAACTTCCTCGACTTTCGCTGGTTTTGCTTTATCTTTTTGGTCTTCAGTAAAAAATCGTGCCAGCGAATCAAGTCCTTGCCTAAAACGCAACTCTTCTTGATCGCGGGTAATAAAACCAACATTTTTGAAAGCATTTTTAAAGTCGGCATGAAGCTGTTCTAAAGATAACTTCTCGCCGGCAATTTTGCGGGCAAAATAATGGTCAAGTGCCGCATGAATTGCCGTTCCATACATTAGCTGTTGGTTTTCTAGAAGTGGAATTTTTACAATGTGAGCGTAATAAAATTTCTTCGGGCAGGAGTAATAATCGTCAATTTGCTGGCGCGAAAGCTTTAAAATTCTCTCCGAGAATTTAGTCGGTAGTCGGTAGCCAGTAGTCGGTAGTTTTTTGAAACGCTGGATTTTCTCAATTGGTGAGAGTTTATGTTTCAATTTCTCCGGATTTGGTTCGTCCAATAGTTCTAAAACAAATTGTGAAAGTTTTTTTACTCGTTTTCCGCCATAGTCCTCGGCTGCGGTCAGGAACAAATAATCCCGAGCCCTAGTTGCAGCGACATAAAAAAGTCGCCGTTCTTCTTCGAGATGCCAATCCCCCAGCGATAATCGTTCTTTGATTAAATCCTTTGGAATCGGCAGTTGCTCTCGTCTTTTTCTGGTCGGGAACCTGTCGGCAACACAAGCCACTATAAAAACCACTGGCCACTCAAGACCTTTAGCGGCATGAACTGTTAGAATATTTACGGCATCAATATCCGGATCAATATCTGAAGTTACAACTTCATCTCCAACTGCTAAAATTAGTTCTAAATTTTCCAAAAATGACAAAACATCGCGGCTGTTACTTGAATGATTAAATTGAGCAATGCGGTCAAAAAATCTGGCAATATTAGCAATTTTTATCTCATCTTCAATACTTGGATTTTTGCTCAATTTTTTTAAGTATCCTTTATCGGAGAGATAACTGTACAAAACTTCGCCAACTGAATCGTTCTTCTTCTCCTGGTATTTTTCAATATCTGTCACAATCCCTTGGAGTTTATCCAAATCGTCTGATTTTGCGACATTCTTTTTAATTAAGCCGACGACTCCCCTATTGCTTCTCCTCGCAAGCGTATAAATTTCCGACAGAACTCCGTGAGAGACATTATAAATTTCTGAAGTTGCCAGTTGATAAAAAGTCAAATTGTCGTCAGTATAAGCCAGACACTTTAGAAACGCGACTAGCATCTTTATTTCTGGCTGTGAATAAAGTCCGGAGGCACCGGAAAAAATTGAAGGGATACCAGCCATATTTAAAGACTGAATAAATGGCTCGGCTTGGCTATTAGCACGAACTAAAATTGCAAAATCATTATTTTTATATTTTTTTTCTTTTTTTAACTCCCCTATTTTTGCCACCACTTTGTCGGCTTCGCAAGACAAAGAATCACAATATAAAAGTTCGGGCGATGGCCCATGCTTCTTAGTGATTAGTTTCTTATTGATATTATTCTGAACCTCGAGACGATCAGGATTATTATGTTGTATGAGTTTGTATGAGGAGTTAAGAATTTCCTGTGAAGAGCGATAATTTTGATTCAGAACTAATTCTTTAGCATTTTTGTAAAATTTTTTGAAGTCCAAAATATTAGAAATTGCTGCACCCCGGAAGCGATAAATTGACTGATCATCATCGCCAACAACAGTAATATTGCCTGTTCTACCGGCAATTAATTTAACAAGTTCGTTTTGGGCAAAGTTTGTATCTTGAAACTCGTCTACTAGAATATATTTGAATTTCTCTCGGCATTCTTTAAGAACTTTTTTGTTCTCTTTCAGCAGTTTATAGGTTAAAAAAATCTGGTCACCAAAATCTAGATTCCCCGACTGAATCATTAGCTCTTGGTAGCGCTGGTATGCTTTTGCCAGCTCCAATGTTTTTTCATATTCGATTTTTTCTTCTTTACTTTTAGCTTTAAGCTTTAAGCTTTCAACTAGCGCCAGATATTCTCCTGGCTCAATTAACTCGTCCTTTAGCCTGGAGAAATGAGTGAGAAGCTCCTGAATATGTGAGAGTGGATCAGCAATTGGCCGATAGTAATTTAGATCAAAAGCAAACAAATTCTGTCTCAGAAATATCGCCTGCTCGGTAGCAGTTAGGACTTTGAAATTAGCTGGTAGCCCGAGATTAATTGCGTAATCACGCAAAAATCGATCACCAAAAGCGTGAAAAGTCGAGATCCACATATCGGTGTAGCCGTAAGGCACAAGTTCATCAACGCGCTGCTCCATCTCAGCTGCTGCTTTTTCAGTAAAAGTCAGAGCTAAAATCTCCGATGGCCTGGCCCATTTTTGCTCAATTATATAAGCAATTCGACGAGTGATCACTGCGGTTTTCCCGGTTCCGGCGCCAGCAATTATCAAAAGCGGCCTGGTTTTGTGGGCAACAGCGCTCTTTTGTTGATCGTTAAGATCAGCAAGAATATTTTTTTTCTCAGCAAAACCGAGTTGTAATTTGTTTCTGTTCATCGTTATCCTCCTTCGCCCAAATTTTTTCTTTATATATCCGGGCGAAGTAGATGCCGCGTAGCCCACTCTATTAAGGTTTCGCGGGCGAAGTGGATTTGAGCTATGGCGGGATTAAAAAATGAAATTACTATTAAAACTTAAGCGTATTAAAACACTAATACTTCATTCGATTATA
>CAZHFJ010000073.1:0-2980 GCA_964531145.1 uncultured Candidatus Saccharibacteria bacterium
AATTTAGGACTTATGCAAAAATGTTATTGTTCGAGCGACCAAGGGGAGCGAGAACTAACTTCTCACTCCGCCACGTTCCGTTCGAAGCATAAAATGCGTAACTCCTGTTAATTTTATCTTTTTTAAACTTCATTTCCCCCTTTTAATAGTTTTAGAAATTCTTCCACTGACAAACCAGCCCGTTTGATTTGAGCTCGCAATAGTCCGGGGGCGAGTTCCTTATGATCAGGAATAGACAGGATTGGATACCCAACTTTATCGCAATATAAAATTATATGGCTACCTTCTTGATGATCAAGTCGATAGCCAACTTTCGAGAACGCTTTAATGGCTTTTCTGCCTGAAATATTAGCCAATCTTCCCATTACACCCCTACAGTAACATAATGAACTATCTCGGAGGGAACTATTTTTTTCTGTTTTTTAACAACTTTTAAATACCCTTTTATTGCCTCTTTTATATTCCTTAAGACCTCTTCTTCAGTTTTCCCTTGACTCATACAACCCGGCAAAGAGGGAACATCAGCAATAAAGCCATTATATTCAGGATCGTATTCTAAATAAACTTTAAATCTTAGATTATTTTTCATATTTGTCTCCTACTTGTATTATAGCAAATTTCTTCAAGCAGTGTCAATTCCAATTTAAATCTCGCCTTTTCCAAAATTTTAACTACAAATTTGTATTTTTTGATTAATCTAATTGATTCGAATTATGTTTCCGTCAAGATAACTCTAATTACTGAGCGTCGTTGCGAAATTCAGAAATCAGCCACTTGCCGTTGACTTTTTCCAGAATAAAAGCCCAGCCCAGCGCCATCTCACCCCAAGTTGGATCGTAGCGGACAGTAGTAGAGTTACCGGAGATGTTTTCGGATATAAATTTAACTGATGTTGGGCCATCCTGAATTTTATAAAACATCGGCACCCAGCTTTCCCCGGAATACTCTGATTTGAGTTTATCTGTCATATAACTGCGTGCCAAGTCATAATTAATCTCTGCATTGGGTAAAGTTCCGAGTGTGCTTAACATAAACGAATAAACCACTTCTTTTGGTGACTCCACGGGCTGAGTTGCGGTCTCTGTCGATGACGATGTTGCCGGTGTTGAATTGACGGATTTTTTGTTTTTCTGCCAGAAATAAACCGCCACAATGATCGCGGCAATGGCAATAACTGCAAAGATTACAACTAAAATGATCAACACTGTGTTGCCTTTAAATTTTTTCATTTTTCCTCCTAGATTTTAATCTTTATTTAACTTTATTGTATAATTTTCTTAATTCGTCTTTGGCTTGGTTGAGGACCTTTTTCTGGCTTGCAGGTAAATTCTTGCCAGCTCGATTGATGTAGAAATTGAGCATTGACATTGCTGACTGAAAAGGATGAGCCTTGCGTCTCGTGCTGCCTTCAGCTGATCTTTTCAAGGACCGGGCAATCTTCCTTGGATCTTTCCAAGCAAATATATCCTTCTCTAGATCCAGCGCATTGCTGTGCTCTGTAACTGCTTTTGACCAATATTTCTTCTTTGCTGTTGCCATTTTTATCTCCTTTATTATACCATTTGTATTATTTTCAACAATTGAAGAAGATATCTACTAGCAGTATAATATGTATAACTATATAAATTTACTTAGGAGGGAATTATGGATCAACAACCTACTCCAGCTCCAAATCAAACACAAACAAGCAGCTCCGGCTCTAAAACCGGATTGATTATTGCCATCGTGGTTATTGTTGTGATCGTCCTCGGCGTTGGAGGATACTTTGGCTGGAAGTACTTAGCTAATAGAGCTGCTAAGAGCTTGGAAAACGCAACCACAGGAAGCAACAGTACTGCCACTGATACAAGCAAAACAAGCGGCACAATCAGTGTAACGCCAATTGTTGAATCATTAAAGTATCCTGGGGCAACTATTACCGACCAAAAACAAGGCGAAGAGAACTCAATTTATGCCGCAGAACTCTCGCAGTCCTCGTCTGATACAGTTGCCACGATCAAAAGTTACTACACCAAATTGGTTTCTGATAAAAAGTGGAAAATCACCAGAGAGGGCTCATCCGGTGACAACAACTATTATTTTACCATCACCGGCGATGAGTTTTCCGCCGAAATTGACGCCACCAAATACGAGGGATATGACACCACTGACATTTCCATCAAGATTAGCGGGGAGAACCTCAAATCCGAAGGAATTTAAGTCATCTTTTATGCCATTTTTTGATTCCGTTGTTGATTTTAAATATCGGCATGATTTGTCTTTATTTCGAATCTATTAAATAATCTTTCAAAAATTTCTCGATGGCGATGATAACACCATCATTGAGTTTGGCCGGACTTTGGGCCACCCAGACAGCAAAATTATATAACTCGCGTTCATCAACTTTAATCCATTTGCCGTTTTTATAGAACAGAACCAGCAAAGTAGTAATCGCAATCCTTTTGTTTCCGTTTTGGAATGGATGATTCTTGATCATCAGGTAAAAAAGCATTGCTGCCTTAGCAATAAGCCCGGAATAAACATCTTTTCCGTCAAATTTTTGAAAAGGAACTGCCAGACAGCTCTCGAGTATATTAGGAAATCTAGTGGAAAAATCAGGAACCGGTTCATCAAAAGAAAGGTGCTGCTTGGCTAAACGAAAAGCGATATATTCTACTTCAGTAATATTCAATTTTTTCATCTTACTCATTCCCCAAAAGCTCGAGAGTTCTGCTATATTCCTTAATTACTTTTTTAACTCCGGCATCAATTTCTTTTTTTTGATCTAGAGTTAAGGACTGGCCTAAAATAACATCAAATTCTTTTCGCGGAATCGCAAAATTACGCCCAATCTTCTTGGCTTTAATCTGACCGGCTTTAATCTTTTTAAATACGGCGATGCGGCTGATTCCTAGGATTTTTGCCAATTCGCTTGTTGTAAAATACTCTTTTTGTTTCATTGTTAACCTTTCTATAGTAAGTTAACATAAGTTAATATAGT
>CAZHFJ010000074.1:0-2980 GCA_964531145.1 uncultured Candidatus Saccharibacteria bacterium
GCCCATCTTTAATATAAAATGGCGAAGATTTCACAGAAAAATTTATATTCACGATTTAAAAAGTTCGCCCTTGAAAATAAGCTACTCGGAAAGGGGGATAAGGTAGTAGTTGCTTGTTCTGGCGGCCCTGATTCGGTGTGTCTAATTCACTTGCTTCACAGCCTAGCAGGAGAATTGCAGCTAAAATTAATTGTTGCTCACTTCAATCACAAACTCCGGGGTAGGGAAGCTGATGCTGATGAGATGTTTGTTAGTAATCTAGCGAAGAATCTTGGTCTTAAATTCGTCTCATCTTCGCCAAGTAAAGGTGAACAGATTAAAAACGAAGAAGAGGCGAGAATTTTGCGTTATAAATTCTTAGAAAAGGCCAGAGAGCAGAGGAGAGCTGACTGGATCGCTACAGCTCACAATAAAAACGATGTCGCGGAAACAGTGCTTTTGAATCTCACTCGGGGGACAGGAATCAGGGGGCTAGGGGGGATTCCGATCAGACGCGATAGAGTTATCCGTCCCCTGCTGTTTGCCGAAAAATCGGAAATCAGAGGCTACCTTAAAGAAAACCACTTATCATTTAGGTTTGATAAAAGTAATCAATCTCTGGACCATTCTCGCAACATTATGCGACATAAAATTATTCCGCTTTTGCAAAAGATTAATCCCGGTGCTCTCGATACCCTTGCAAGGACCGCCGAACTCTCCACCCTGGCAGCTGATTATATTTCCGAAAATGCCGAGATGAAGGTTAAGGAGATCGGTGAAAGAAAATCCAACAAAATTTTTTTGGAACGAAAAAAATTCTCTACTCTCTCCCCTCTCTTGCAAAGCGAGATCGTGAGGATTATTGCCTCCGATGCCGACGCTGGCCGTGATTTATCCTACAAACAGATTCAAGAGATTATTGATTTGGTTAAGAAAAATATTGGCAAAAAAGAAAAAACTATTGCCGGCAGGTTGAAATTTGAGCTTAAGAGTGGTAAACTTATTGTGTCTAGAAATAAAATCAAAGGAAGATTATGAATCCAAGAGCTTCCTGGGGAAGCCGCTTAGCTTTATATATAATCCTTTTTATTCTGATTGCTATCTTTGCCTCGAATTATCTTTCGCCTAAGATTGCTAAGATCAAAGATGTTTCAATTTCTGATATTGTCAGAGACGTTAATGATGGCAAAGTTGATTCTGTTTCTGTTAAAGATAATCAGGTGACCGCTAATCTTAAAGACGGAAGCAAAGAATTGGCCTATAAAGAAACGACGGCTGAACTTAAAGATTATGACATCACGGCTAATAAGGTCGCCATCCAGGTTGATAATACTGCCAATTCGGTTGCCTGGTGGTCGATCCTTTCGGCGTTACTGCCCGTTCTTCTAATTGGCGGTTTCATCTGGTTTATGTTCCGTTCAGCCCAAGGTTCAAATATGAAGGCGATGAATTTTGGTAAATCACGGGCTAAAATAGTCGGGACGACCAAAGTTAGCTTTGAGGATGTTGCCGGACTTGTTGAGCCAAAACAAGAGCTCTATGAAGTCGTTGAATTTTTGCGCCAACCGGCAAAGTTTAAAAAGTTAGGAGCAGAGATACCTCATGGTGTTCTTCTTGTCGGCCCTCCGGGTGCTGGGAAGACGCTTTTAGCCAAGGCAGTTGCTGGTGAGGCTAGTGTCCCCTTCTTCTCAATCTCGGCCTCAGAATTTGTTGAGATGTTTGTCGGTGTTGGCGCTTCCCGGGTTCGGGATTTATTCGTTAAGGCTAAGCGTAATGCTCCTTCAATTGTCTTTATTGATGAGCTGGATGCTATTGGTCGCCAACGGGGCGCTGGTCTTGGTGGCAGCCATGATGAACGTGAACAAACTTTGAACCAGATATTAGTTGAGATGGATGGTTTTGACACTGATTCGAATGTTATCGTAATGGCGGCAACTAACCGACCGGATATTCTTGATGCCGCGCTATTGCGCCCAGGCCGCTTTGATCGCCAAATTGCCATTGATCTTCCGGATAAAAACGAGCGGGAAGAGATTTTGAAAGTCCATGCCAAGAACAAGCCTCTTGCCGGAGATGCCGATCTCTCCAAGATTGCCAGACAAACTGCCGGATTTTCTGGCGCTGATATTAAAAATCTGACTAATGAGGCGGCAATTTTGGCTGCTAGAGAAAATAAAAAAGAAGTTTCGCAGGAAAATCTCGAGAACGCGATCGAGAAGGTAATGATGGGGCCGGAGCGTCGTTCGAGAGTTTTGTCTGAAGAAGAGAAAAAGATTACTGCGGTTCATGAATCAGGCCATGCGATTGTTTCTCACCTCCTCCCCAATTCAGACCCAGTGCATAAAATTTCAGTAGTTTCGCGGGGCATGGCTTTAGGCTATACCTGGAATTTGCCGAAGGAGGACCGAAGGCTGATGTCCAAAGCTAAATTTGAAGATGACCTGGCGGCAATGTTAGCTGGTCGAGCAGCAGAGGAAATTGTTTTTAACGAGGTGACTACTGGTGCTCAAAACGATCTCTCACGGGCGACCAAGCTGGCCCGAAAAATGGTAACCGAATACGGGATGAGTTCAACGCTTGGCCCTCAGACTTATGGAGATAAAGAGGAATTAATCTTTTTAGGGCGAGCAATTTCCGAATCGAAAAATTACAGCGATAAGATAGCGGCTAAAATCGACGAGGAAGTTTCATCCCTCATTGGTCATGCTTATAAATTGGCTAAAGACACAATTATCGCCAATCGAAAAATCCTTGATAAGCTCTCCGAAGATCTGCTTAAGAAAGAGATCGTTGCTGAGGAGGAATTTCTCACCTACTTTCCAAAGTCTACCAGAGCCAAAACCAAGGAAAAAGAAAAATAAATGAGGTAGTATATATAAACTATCACTGATTCTTATAAAGTTACAAGAAACAAGTTACAAGATACAAGAAACAAGAAACAAGATACAAACAAATTCCAATATTCAAATTCGAAATTCCAAATATTTGGATCTTCTAATTT
>CAZHFJ010000075.1:0-2939 GCA_964531145.1 uncultured Candidatus Saccharibacteria bacterium
TGAACCGACGACCTACTCCTTACCATGCCTGTCCGCCGAAGCGAGCTTTCGACTGCGTGGATGTAAACCACGAGGCGAATTCGAGCGCAGGTGGAGAGTTGCCCCCGCCAGTATGGAGCCGTTGATCGGAATCGAACCGACGACCTACTCCTTACCATGGAGTTGCTCTACCAGCTGAGCTACAACGGCATACGGCGGGGTGAATCTACCTCAGCCAAAGGCTGATCGGCCTCTGGCCGAAACTGTTCCGACGCTACGGTCGGAATCCCGACATTCGCCCTTTTGGCGAATCGTCGGGAAGCTATCTGGGCAATTTCAAAAACACTTCCTTATAGTCTGAAATTGTATCACTCTTTGGAAGACTTTTCAACTTAAATTCGAGGCTTTAGAGTGTTCACGATGCTTATCTTCCGCCATTGAAGCTAAGTCTTTATATTCTTGATTTGAAATATCCAGTGAAGCTGCCCTCTTCAAGGCCTTAGCAGCTCTGCCATATTGACGAACCTCAAGATAAGCCTTGCCTAAGGCAGCTTGATATTGCGCAGTCGCGCGTGAGAGATTGACCGCCTTTTGGAAACTGGCTATCGCCTTATTAAACTTGCTCTGATGAAAATAGATTTGGCCAAGCCCAGACCAGGCAGGAGCATTATATTTATCTAATTTTAGCGCCATTAGAAACGACTCCTTGGCATCAGGATAATTTTTCCCCATGACCAGATATATTGTCCCTAATCTTTCATAAGCCCAAGCACATTTACTATCTTTACAAATAGCGTCAATAAGTAGATTTTCAGCTGAGGCATACTTACCACTCTCGATCTTATCTCTGGCTAATTTTAACAGGCCAGCCAGTTCTTTATCGTAACGATCAAGTTCATCTACTGGTCCAGCAACTTCCGACATCCCCTCTTCGACAATCTGTTGCTTCTTTATATGTCTTTCCCCGAGAATTTTTTTTGCTTCCAAGATTGATTTTACTTCCGCCTTGCCTACTTTTTCCGGGAACACTAAATCATGCGTTTTAGGGAAACGAACCGTAAGAATTATAAAAATTGCTGCTACACAAACTAAGATAGCAATTTCTAACACTCTACCTCCAATTTGCTCTTGTCGAGAAGCTCCACAGTAACTTTCTTTTGTAAAACATTTTGCGAAATAACAATCCCCTGACCTTTCTCGGTTTTTATCTTATCACCGATTTTTGGTAAATCTCTTGCTAATTTTTTATATTCCTCAATCTCAAACGCTAAGCAGCACATCAACTTTCCACAAGCACCGGTAATCCGACTAGAACCCATGGCTGCCAATCCCTGAATCTGGGCCATGTCGAGTGTGATTGAGTCTAAATCGCCTTTTAAGAATTTTCGACAACACAGGGTCTGACCACAGCGCCCGTGGCCGCCAAGAAATCTCGCCTCATCTCTAGCACCAACTTGTTGAAGTCTAATCAATTTTTTAAACGATGAAGCCAAGTCAGAAACTAAGGCTCGAAAATCAACTTGGCCTTCAGCTGTAAAATAGAATGTTAATTTTTTTTCATCAAAAGAAAGCTCAGCATCTAGAAGCTCCATCGGTAATCGATGACGGAGAATCTTTTTTTGGCACTCAGGAATCATCTCTTCCGCCATTTTTTTAAAGTCTTCGTACTGTTCCCTATCCTTGTCTGTCAATTTACGGATTATTTCAACCTCAGATTCTTTCACCTTCCCATTCTCCCTAAATTCCTCTTTTAATCGGCAACGATCAACGACAATTGCCACCTCTTTACACTGAGAGGTCTCAACTAAGAGCCAGTCTCCAATTTCCAGACTAAGCCTACCGCCATCAGCCTCAAGAACTTGTCCTGTACTTTTAATTTTAATCGCAATCTTAGCCATAAATGAATTTTAATAGTAAATTTTCTAAAACTAATCGCCTGTTATTGGTAATCCTCAGATTCCTCCTTGCTTCAAATACCGCTTTGATTTTCTCGAGATTACTGGGAGTAGGTGATTTAATCAACTGATCCCTAAAAGTCACGAGCAGTGTTTCAAGATGTGAGTCAAGGTCAGGATCAGTACTTAATTTCTCTGCAGTTGCAAAAATTTTTTTCAAATGTTGCTCGCCTAGAGCCAAAAAACTTCTAATAATTGTTTGGTCTGCTGTTCCTGTCCTATCAGCAAATCTCACTACCTGACAACGGGAAATTATTGTGGAAATTAATTTTAAATCACTTGAAAGCAAGATAATCGTCGAGCTCGTAGGAGGTTCTTCTAAGGTTTTTAATAAAGTATTTGCCGCTTCTGAATTTAGCTTATCAGCCTGCTTGATAATTGCCAATTTTTTTTCTCCGTGGCCGGGAGTTAAATTAATCTGGCGAATTAATTCCCTGACAGCTTTAATCTTGATTTCATCTTTTGAATTCTGATCTCTCGCCTCCGGCTCAATTTCGACTATATCAAAGTCAGAGACTCCGAGACCCGTAGCAAAATCCCTAGCCGCTTGATAGACAAACTCCTGGTCAGACCCATAGAAAATATAGGAAGAAACATTCTTTCTATCCTTGATCTGATTTCTAAGAATTGCTTTTGCTTTCACTTTATGAGCTTCCTATTGCCAACTTAGCAGATTTTATTTTGATTGACAATAAAGCATTTAGACGATACGATTAAGCTATACCAAATGCAAAATGTGTCGAGCGTGTTACTTTTGTGAAAGCCGGCGTCCGGCTTTGTCACTAGACCGTTGGTTGTCAATATCAAACGAAATCAGTAAAGCTCCAGATAAAAACTAACTAAGGACAGGGCTGGGGTGCCTGCCCGCCAGTGCCAGGCATGGCAGGCGGGGGTGGCTGGAAGCAAAAGTAATACGCGAGTAAAACATTTTGCTAACTATTAGTTAAAAATATGGCAGAAAAAACTGTACTTGAAGATAAAATTTTAGTTTGCAAAGACTGTGGA
>CAZHFJ010000076.1:0-2544 GCA_964531145.1 uncultured Candidatus Saccharibacteria bacterium
TAGTTTTCGACATTGAAAAGACAAAATATATTTTTGGAATTTTTAGGCTTCGGTTCGCCAAGAGCTGTCGTGGTTAATTTCAGCATGATACTTTTGACGCTGGCAATTATTCCGACAGCTTTTTGGGATAGGTCGCCCGATTTATGCATTTGGCATCGGTTTATTTTGCCGTTAGTTTTCCGCCATCATTGTCCAACTTCCGGAATCTTTGCCGGCTGCCATGTCCCAAGTTGCGGTTTAACCCACGCACTCTCGCAACTTTTACATGGCGATTTTGCCAGTGCTTTTGATTATAATAAATTAGTTTTTATCGTTTTCGGGTTGATTGTATTTTTGCTAGTTTGGAACACAATAAAGTTGATAAAAAATAATAATGGCAGATTCTCACGCACGTGCGTATAAATCAGCCATTATTTAGTTGTATCAAAATATATAAAAAAACTACATTTCAGCGATTTTTTATGGCGGGACATAGCGCCTGCCTGCCGGCGGGTAGGGAGGAAGTCAGAACTTTTTGTATAATCATTATTTAAAAACCAGATATATCATTGATTTAAAATAACACAGATTGTGGGGCTTTATTATTTTGTTCTGGTTCATCTTTTGGTGCAAACTTCACTTTCTCTGCTTCGTCTATTTCGACAGGATATTTTCCATCAAAACAAGCACAGCAGAAACAACTTTTGGGTATGCCGATTGCTTTGATTAGCCCTTCTATCGAAAGATATTTTATACTATCGGCACTAATATATTCAGCGATTTCGTCATCATTCATATTGGCTGCAATCAATTTATCCCTTTTCGGAGTGTCAATCCCAAAATAACAAGGATAGCGGTATTGTGGGGATGCAATTCGAGCATGAACTTCGCATGCCCCCGCTTTTTTAACAGTTCGAGCCAAAACGCCAAGTGTAGTTCCGCGCACAATTGAATCCTCAACCATAACCATCCGAACATTGTAAAGCTGATCGGCAAGCGGGAAAAGTTTTTGCAGAACTCCTTCTTTTCTTTTTTCTTGATCAGGGTTGATAAAAGTTCTTTCTGCATAATATCTGTCGCGGATAAATGCTTGGCCAAATGGAATTTTACTTTCTTTTGAAAAGCCTATCGCGGCTGGATTGCCCGAGTCGGGTACCGGCGCAACTATATCAAGTTCTTTGTCAGCGCTGTTCTCTATGGCCAATTGCACGCCCATATTCAAACGGGCTTGATAAACCCCGATAGGAACCATTTTGCCGTCTGGTCGAGTGATATGGAATACACTGTCCGGTCGAGCCAGATAAATTAATTCAAAAATGCAGAGCCGTGGGCAAATCTCAGCCGGTAATCTGCGCGACCGTCTCCCCTGCGCATTTATCGTTAATATTTCCCCTGGCTGGATATCACGGATATAATGAGCACCGGTAACATTAAAAGCAGATGTCTCCGAAGCAAGAAAGTACAAATCCGGACTGCTTTGATCCCCACGATAACCCAGCGAAAGGGGACGGATACCATTTGGATCACGAACTGCGATTATTTTGTTTTTTCTTAATATCAGTAGTGAATAGGCACCTTTTATTTTCGCACAAACTTCGATGATTGCTTTTTCAATCGTTAGTTTCTTTGATCGGGCAATCATTTCTGCTATCACCTCGGAATCACTAGTTGCCTCAAAACATACCCCTTCTCCTTCTAGCTCTTGACGTAGGTGGTGAGTATTAACTAAATTTCCATTATGGACCAGGGCGATTTCGTAATTACCTTTTTTGTAAAACGGTTGTGCATTTTTTTCAGTAGAACCGCCTGTTGTACCGTAGCGGTTATGTCCGATTGCTAGATTGCCTTTCATACTTTTTAATATTGTTTTATTAAAAACATGTGAAACCCAACCGGTGCCCTTTTTCGTGATTATCTCACTTCCATTGCTTACAGCAATTCCGGCTGCTTCTTGGCCTCGATGTTGAAGCCCTGTGAGTCCGCGATAAGTCATATCAGCAGCACTCTGGGAATTTTCATTGTTTTCACAGGCGATGGCAGCAAATATTCCACACAAATCTGCCTCCTTATTTTTAATTTCTATAATAAAGCGTAATCGTATAGCTATTTACAACGTACAACATACCATCAATGATAGAGTATCACTTACATTTCATAAAAAAAAGCACCTCCAATGTTCAGTATAAAGATAAACACTCAATAACAAAATTCGAACTTTGCTTTATTACACAACAAAAAATAGCTTCGTAAGTTATTTTTATTTAGCGGGATCGACCCTCCTTCGCTAAAACTACGGAAGGGTAAACCGGACAATCTCACTCGGCCGAAGGCCTCTCCATAGGGCTTCTCATTCGAATCTGAGCCTGAAGGCTTTTCCCTCAGAGTCGAAGACCGCCCCCTGGCGCTTCGCTGTCACCCCAGGCGGGAGACCAAATGTTCTCCCGACCCCTCTCCTATTCGAGTCCGGTCGAAGGATTCCGCAGACAAAAAACACAGTCTGTGACTGTATTATTTTGTCTGGCGGGGTCGACCGGACTCGAACCGGCGATCTTCTCCGTGACAGGG
>CAZHFJ010000077.1:0-2348 GCA_964531145.1 uncultured Candidatus Saccharibacteria bacterium
ACCAATTTAATCTTCTCTCGGGTGATTTGCGGATTGAGAAAATGATAAATTTTATTAACTGCCCAGTAGATAATAGTGGCGACAAAAGCCGTTAACAGGGCATCAGCAAGAATGATTGAAAGATTATAAAATGAAAACTTCAGTAAAACTGCTAGTTTGACTAGATCTGCAATAACTACTGCCAGAAAAAACAACGGGAATGAAAAAAGTGTTCCCGGTCGGATAATTATTCGTAGCCTTGAAAGAAGAACAAAAATCACTATGACGATAAAGTCTGGTAAAAGAAAATAGACCGCTGGGATCTGGGAAAAAATGGCGGAAAAAATCGCAAAGATAAGCAAAAAAACACTCGCCTCTCGGAGAGAGCCGAAAAATAAAAATATCAGGAGCACTATTATGTCGAGCTCAACAAGACCAGCAAAAATTTTGACAGTCGGGAGAAAAGTTGACTGGAGTAAAGCTGATAAAATCGCTAAAAATACAGCAACGACCCACATTTAAACCCCGCTGACAATAAACAAACTTTCAAGCTTGAAAAAATTAATCGGTGACTTAACTTCGATAGCCTTAAAGATGTCGGATTTGGCAGAAATCTCCTTGCCAGCCTTACCGATGAGTATTCCTTTCGGCAACTTTCCACCAAGACCGGAGGTAATAATGTTCTCTCCCCCTGCAATCGGAGTGTCAAGCGGAATGTTCTCTAATGTCATACCAGAAATCCCTCCTTTTAGTATCCCGGTGGTTCTTGAATTTTCAAGCATAACTTGAATTATCGAGTCTTTGCTGGTGATTAACAAGACTCGGGAGCTCTCTCCCCAGACTTCATCAATTTTGCCAACCAAAACCCCTAGTGAAATGACAGCTATGCCTTGGGTGATACCATCATTTGAACCCTTATCCACAACTATTGTGTCGTAGAAATTAGTTGGATCAAGGCCAACAACATTAGTTGGAACTAGTTTCATCTCCGGATGGGCCTCCTTATATTCTAGCTGTTTCCTGAGCTCATTATTTTCGATCTCCAACTCAGTCAGTCTGGCGCTATCAACTTTGGCTCGAACTAGATCTTCTGTCAGACGCTGATTATCCTTGCGCAGGTTGCCAATTTCAGAGATGACGGAGAAAGTACTAGTAATTTTTCGACCAGCCGAAACCAGTACTCTTGAGACTGGCGTAGTAATGGCCAAAATAAAATCAGAGCTTTTGCGGCTTATCGCAGAAGGGATAATAAAAATGACAATTACTGCAATCGCAACAACCAGCCAAATTAATAAACTCCTCCGCTTCATAAAATGCTATCTCCTAAATCTATTTGGCACCAGGACATCCGACAGAAGATCAATATCCTCAAGCACAATTCCTGTGCCTCTAACAACCGCTGTCAAGGGATCATCAGCAATATGGACAATGGTTTTTGTTTCCAGAGCAATTAACTTATCAAGCCCGCGCAAAAGCGCTCCGCCGCCGGCTATGACAATACCACGATCCATGATGTCAGCCAAAAGTTCTGGTGGTGACTCTTCCATTGTGACTTTGATAGCATCAATTATTGTCTCGACCGATTTGGCAATCGCTTCCCGAATCTGCTCACTATTGACAACAATTTCTTTCGGCAGTCCAGTAACTAAGTCTCGACCACGCATTGGAGCTTCGAGTTTATCTTTTAGAGGAATCGCCGCGCCGACATTAATTTTAATTTCCTCGGCCGTCCTCTCGCCTAAAAGCAGATTAAATTTCTCTCGGGTATACTGGATAATGTCAGTGTTCATTTCATCACCAGCGATACGTAATGAGCGCGAGGAGACAATACCGCCAAGAGAAATTATTGCTACCTCAGTTGTCCCACCGCCGATATCAACAATCATATTGCCAGATGGATCTTGAACCGGCAAACGGGCGCCGATTGCGGCGGCGATCGGCTCCTCAATCAGGAAAATTTCTCGCGCACCAGCAGCTGTCGCCCCTTCTTCAACCGCCCGACGTTCAACTTCCGTCACCCCGTAAGGTATGCCAATCACCACCCGCGGATGTGGAAAGAGTGAAAATTTTTCTCGGTGAACTTTATCAAAAAAATATTTCAGCATTTGCTCAGTAATCTCAAAATCTGAAATCACTCCATCAACCAGCGGCCGAATAGCAACAATATGTGAAGGAGTTCGGCCAACCATTCTTTTTGCTTCCTCGCCGATGGCTAAAATCTCTTTGGTTTTTTTATTGATCGCGACCACTGACGGCTCGGTGATGACAATACCTTTGCCGCGAACATAAACCAAAGAATTGGCCGTGCCGAGGTCAACGCCAATGTCATGTGAAAGACGATTAAAAATAAACGAAAGCGGATTTTTCAT
>CAZHFJ010000078.1:0-2327 GCA_964531145.1 uncultured Candidatus Saccharibacteria bacterium
ATCCCTGCCTGACGGCAGGCAGGTGTGGTAGTTTTTACTTCAACTTAAACTTTCTCCAAAATAATAACTTCACTTTCTTCCTGGGGTAAAGATGCCTTCGTAATTTTAGCGTTTTTGCCTACCGAACCCTCTAGACCTTCTTTCTTCAATAGCTGGATATCACTGTAAAGCATCGGGATTATGATGCCTGGTTCTAAAGTTGAAGAAAGTTCAAGGGCGTCCTTAAGCGACATCGAATCTTCTTCGCCGCAGGGTAAAAATAAAAGATCAACGCCATCCAGAGCTTCAATTTGTTTATCAGAAAACTTCTTAGACTTTCCAGGATAAAGAATTATCACGTCCTCGACAAGAATTTTGAAAACTGGCTGTTCAAATGGTGCCTCAACAAAAACATTTTTTCTCTCATACTCGCCTGGACCATTAATAACGAATCCATCAATATCAACGCGGTCAGCTGCCAAAGTGATATTAGCCTCACGAGTTTTAATTCTAAATTTATCACCACCCAAGTAAGTTATTATCATTTCTCCTCCTTGTTTGCCTTGGATTGCTTAATTTTTGGGCTTTTAGCTTTTCCCGGTTTTTCAACTTTCTTCTCTTTTGTCTCTAAAGTTTTGGTTCCGGATTTTTTTCGTTCTTCGGTTCTTTCGCCCGCCTGCCTGGCCGCCATCGGCTTTGCCGAAGGCATGCCGGCGGGCAACGCTGTAGCATCTGCGGGCAGGTTCTTCGGTTCTTTCGTTTTTCCAACGGCTTTCAAACTCAGGCCTAATCGGTGAGTTTCTGGCTCGATAGAGATAATCTTAAAATCATAGGTCTTGCCAAGTTCAACAATCTGCCCTGGGTCAATGATATGTTGGTCAGATAGCTCAGAGACATGGACCAAGCCGTCAATGGCGCTGTCCAAAGAAACAAATGCCCCAAACGGCGTGATCTTAGTCACTTCGCCAGAGATTTTATCACCAACTTTGTATTTTCTGGCCGCCGCCGTCCACGGGTCATTAGCTAATTTCTTCAACGATAATGACAGTCTGCCGTCTTCAACGGCGATAATCATTACTTTGATAGGATCACCAACTTTGAAGAGTTTATTAAGATCAGAAACCCGTGACCACGAAACCTCAGAAATATGGACTAGCCCTTCGACCAGCGGGTCGATTTTGACAAAGAGCCCAAAATCAACAATACCAGAGATTTTACCCTCAACAATATCACCCGCCTTGTATTTCTCAATCTTCGAGGCCAATTTCTCAGCGTCAACTGCTTTCTCAGAAAATATCAATTTATTAGAGCTCTTGTCACAATTAATAACTTTAACATAAAGTTTTTCGCCAATGAGCTTGGAGAGCCTGGAAAGAATTTCGTCACGATCACCGCCAGCAACTCGTGGATAGTGTTCCGGCGAGAGCTGCGAAACTGGCAAAAATCCCGGTATGCCACCAATTTCCGAAATCAAGCCACCTTTGTTAGCCTCATTGATGGTAATTTCTACCGGTTCGCCAGTTTTGTATCGCTCTTCCATATTTTTCCAGTAACGCTCGCGATCAGCTCGTTTAAGGGAGAGCACAACATTACCATCCTCATCCTCAAGAAGAATGACATAAGTTAGAATTGTATCCCCGACTTTGACATCTGAGTTTAGGGTAATTTCTTTCTCTGGAATGTAGCCCAACGAGAGCCCTTGGACATCAACCCAAATTTTGTTGCGACTAACTGAAAGAACCTTAGCCTCAACAATTTCACCCTCTTTGTAGGGAAGCAGAGTATCGCCAGCTTCCTCGATTAAGCTGGCCATTGATTCAGTGGCCCTAGATTCCTTTATTTTTTTCTCATCCGTCTTTTGCATTTGGATTTCTCCTTAATTCTCAATTCTATATTCTCAATTCTTTCTCTTTTTCTTTGGCAAATATTGTAAATATTTCTCCTGCGCTTTTTTTAACCTTACTTCCTTGGGCATTTTTGTGATGCTATAGAGGGTGATGGCCAGATACCAAATAATCGTAAAGGTAAGTAGCAAAAGCATTACAAACCGGACGCCAATATACGGAATACTTTCGTAGCGGAAAAAAGAAAACAAAACTCCGAGGATTCCGATTGTCAGAAAAAAGTTAAACAATCTTGATTTAAGCGGCAAATGGATACTCTGGTTATAATTTAGAAGCACTGAAATTATTATAAACAGCACAAAGATACCAAAGATGATCAGAAAAAGCTTCTTATCAGTTGGCGCTGTAGTTGCAAACAGATATTCGGTTGTAAAAAAGTTTTCCGGAATTTGCATAAAAAGTAATTTCAAAATGCAAAATTATGATATTAAACTATATATGATA
>CAZHFJ010000079.1:0-2310 GCA_964531145.1 uncultured Candidatus Saccharibacteria bacterium
AAACATTTATATAGGCTATTTGAGAAAGAACTAAAGAGATGAAAACGATTGTATAATTGTATAGCTGATTCTATGCGATCGCATAGAATCAGCTATACAATATATCTGAAATAATGATTTAAAAAACTTTGGAGCCAACGGTGGGATTCGAACCCACGGTCTCTGCTTTACGAAAGCATTGCTTTACCAACTAAGCTACGCTGGCGGATCAAATTACGTATTTTTGGAGCGGGTAGCGGGAATCGGTCACCGGTCAAAACCTGCTGATTTTGCCGTCGACCCCGTCTCCCCCGCCAAGCGGGGTCCGACTTTCGATTCCCAAACTATATCACTCACCCCGCCTAGCTCAAATAAAATTTGAGCAATGTGGGGTGGAGCGGGTAGCGGGAATCGAACCCGCGACTCAACCTTGGGAAGGTTACATTTTACCACTAAACCATACCCGCTAAACTATTATTAGATTAGCAAATTTTGCCTGTTTACTCAAGATAAAAACTAGTTTAAAATAGAGAAAAGGAGTTGCATGAAAATTTTAGATCTAAAATTACAAAATAACGTTCCAGACGATTGGTCGCAGTTTTTTGACTACAATGAGGATATTGATTATCTAAAGCGAGAAGCGGAAAAAAATGATTTTGATTTTGAAAATGTTATTGTCATCGGCAACGGCGGCTCGGTTACCAGTTTTAAGGCCTTTGACGGCGCGCTCTGTTCTGATAAAAATTGTTGGATAATTGATTCTCCCGATCCGGCACTTCTGCGAAAAGTCAAAAGAGAGTGTCCGGCTGATAAAACCGTCGTTCTGGCGATCTCCAAATCCGGCAATACTCTCGGTGTGATTGAAGCGCTGATGAGTTTTGTTAATTATAAAATAGTAGTGCTGACCGAAGGCGAAGATGGCGCCTTGCGCCAAATTGCTCAAAAAATGAATTGGCAAATTGTCGAACATCCGAATATCTCCGGCCGCTACTCCGGAGCAACATCCGCCGGATTATTTCCGGCGCTACTAGCTGGAATGGATATCGAAAAAATTGCTGCCGGCATTAAAAATGGTTACAAACAGAAAAAACCGGCTTATGCTCTGGCAAAATACTATTTTGACTTGGAGCATAAAGGTTATGTCGAAGTTTATGTTTCGGCTTATTCCTGGATATTGTCTGATTTTAGAACTTTAATCATCCAGTTGATGCATGAATCGGTTTGTAAAAATGGCAAGGGTCAAACCTTTTATTTTTCTGAAGCGCCGGAGAGCCAGCATCATACAAATCAGCGATTTTTTGGCGGCAAGAAAAATGTTATCGGAACTTTTATCATCGCCCGAGAGTGGTTTGACCTGCCTGCCGGCAGGCACGGCGACAGAAAAATCGAAGTGCCGCAAAAAATCGCTGATTTGAATTTGAAAGGTTTGGAGCTCTCAAAATTAGAGAAAATTACTTATCAACAAGCGCTGTTAGCGGAATATCACGGAACAAAAACCGAAGCCAACCGATTAAAAATTCCAAACATTACAATTGAACTGCCAGAAATCACAAACGAAACCGTCGGTGAACTTCTAGCTTTCTGGCAACTGGTGGCGTATTATTCTGCAATCCTAAGAAATGTTGATCCATTCAACGAACCAGCAGTCACCAATTCCAAAAACATCACCATTGAAGAGATCAAAAAACTATAAATCTATTTTTAGTTTCTCTGCAATTTTTTCTGCCTCGCCGGGGGCGTATTCTTTACCGTGCCAGAGTTCGTAGCCATCGCCACTTTTTCGCGGCATAACGTGCAAATGAACATGATCGACAACTTGACCAGCAGCTCGGCCGTTATTAAAAGTAAATGTAATTGCTTCGCCTAATCCGGACGCCAGAATCTTCTTGCCGATTTTTTTCGTCGCCAGCGTCATTTGGCAGATAATCTCATCTGGTGCTTGGAGAAAATCAGCAAAATGATCTTTTGAGATAATCAAAATGTGTCCGGGATTTACCGGCTTTATATCGAGAAAAGCCAACACTTTATCATCTTCATAAACCTTATTGGCCGGAATCTCTCCACGAATAATTTTACAAAAAATACAGTCATTCATCTTGCTCCTTTCCACAACTTATTCTAACAGATTGCATTCCATATTTCTTATTTGCTATAATATTTGTGTAATAGATAATTAGCAAAAGGAGTGCGAATGGCAGAAGCAGCAGCTCCTGCGCCAGCGGCGGCACCAGCTGCTCCAGCGGCAGGGGGAACAAAAAAGTTAAATTGGGTCTTGACCCTGGTCTTGTCGATTCTCGTCGGATCACTTGGAGTCGACAGATTTATGATGGG
>CAZHFJ010000080.1:0-2259 GCA_964531145.1 uncultured Candidatus Saccharibacteria bacterium
TCACGGCGGGGCTCTGAAAAAGCTCAGATCGCAGTTCGATTCTGCGCCTCGGCACCAATGCGGCGGTAATTCAGTGGTAGAATGCCTCCTTGCCAAGGAGAATGTCACGGGTTCGAGTCCCGTTCGCCGCTCCAAAGCTCCCGAAAGGGAGATTTTTTGTTATAATCAATTTAGTTTTATTGCCCGGTCGTCTAATGGTAGGACCCGAGACTTTGGATCTCGTTATTCAGGTTCGAATCCTGGCTGGGCAGCAAATTAGCCTCAAAATAATTCTGGTATAATTAAAATTGATGAAAAGGAAATTAATTTTATTTCTTAAAATTGTTGCATTAGCCTTTCTTTCTTTATCGTGTTTTTTGCTCATTCAGGGAGAATATGAAATGATAATAAAACCAGGGTTACAAAACGATTTCCCAGTTATTAAGGGACTTCCTGCTGTTTATTTTTTAGGCGCTATTATATTAATAATTAGTGTTTTAATTTTTATATTATTAATTCCAATTCTCAAAAAGTTAAAATATTTTGATACCCGGAACCATTAATGAATTAATATTTGTCATAAAATAGGTTCTAACTTTGTCCACGGTTCGCAGCCAGTAAGAAGAAGAAAGCCGCGAATAGTTAGCGCTTGCCGCGCCCGCCTCCGCGGCAAGGCTGGCAAGTCCGCCTTTTTTGAAACTTGCGGACAGTCGCCGGAAAAAGAAGAAAGAAAAAACGCAAAAATTTTAAAGAATTAGAATCTGCTTCCTCGTCTGAAAGATTGTTGTTGATTGTATACCTCATCAATTTTATCTTTTACGCCACTAAAAAACCTAAATAATTTTTCGTATTCTCCGTGCTCCATTGTTTCCTTTCTGCTTTCCAGAATGGTTAATACTTGAGAACCGGATAACGGGATTTGATATCTCAAGTGTTCGTAAGCGTCTGCTCTCCTTTTTTGTGGATTCAGTAACATTTTTCTAAATGCTTTTTTATATTCCTCCATATTAACTCGCCAGCAATACCCTGATGGATTCAACCAATATTCGACTGCATCTTTACCGTAGCCATCTTTAATTGTTACACGGCTTATTTCTGAAGTTTTGGGATCGTATTCAATTTTTGGACTTTTCCTTCTAGTGTCTGCAAGTCTATATCTCTCTAAAATCTGTTGAGCTTGTGCTTCGCTGATGTCGCCACGCTCTTTAAAATGAGCCACTACTTTCTCTATTTCCTGTAGTGCCGGAAAAAATGTGTCAATTTTATAATCGTAAGCACTAAAAGAAAACTCCGGATTTTCGCTCCCCAAATTATATCTGTTTCCTCTGTAATGAGCCCAAACACTGTTTTCTGCAATTTCAAACTTTTCTTGTTCATAAGGCTCCTGAATCTGTATTTCGACAAGCGGCAAATTTAGTCTTCTTGCATGCTGTCTCATTTTTTCTGCAATCACCGGATCGGTTAGTTGGCCACGTTTATCTACTTTGATAAAAAAGCCTTTTAGTCTTAAAGTTGCACCGCCTTCTGATTTAGCAAAAGCGACAACTTCATTATAGATTCCGTCGGAAGTAGATCGAAGTAATTGTTCTCCGGAGAGTCGCAATTGACCTTGAGCTTGTCTTTTTAAAAGTTCTTTAGATGAACTATGCACACCCGCATCAGGTGGAGAAGTAATAACAATGTTTTCTTCAGGGGCTTCAACAATGATTCCTCCTCCCCCCCAAGTGTCGGTATGTTCCTGATCAATTAAAGACATGCTAAGTGAGACTCTTTCGCCAAGCTTTTCAGGTTGGTCAAACAAATTTATGGATTGATCTCCTTGTGATTTATCGACTTTGTAGGTACCGGATATTTCCGCTGATATTGCAACTAATGGTTGCGAGTGGGTAGCAAAAGGATTAAAGGCGTGAACTAAGTAGCGGAATTTTTTAGGATTGTGTTCTTTGGGATCAGTAACTTCGCCCCAAATTTTTATCTCGGGTTCTTTTTCCGGTTGCTGCGGATTTACTCCATCAAAATTTATTGGAGGTTTTTGTTCAAATTGGTCAGACATAGTATAATCTTATGCTGATTAATCTTTTGTTGTCATTTTATCAAATTTTAGAATTTTGTTAAAGGTCGGCGAAGCTGGGCAAAAATCGCGCACGCAAAAAATAGCCCCGCACCAGACGATGCGGGATAAACTCCAGCGCGGCGGGTCCTTCGACAAGCTCAGGATAAATGGGGGGATAATACTTAAAAAGTGTTGTTTTTTAGGTATTTTCGGTCTGGGATTTTAGA
>CAZHFJ010000081.1:0-2023 GCA_964531145.1 uncultured Candidatus Saccharibacteria bacterium
AGTGGCACGAAAACAAAGCCTTGATGCTCGAGGGATTTTATCTTATTTTTCTCTTTTTTGATCTCGAAAATACTATTACCAACCGGTACCACCAGCTTGCCACCATCCTTAAGCTGATCCGGAAGTTCCTCCGGCAATTCCTCTGCCGCCGCACTAACTAAAATCCGATCAAATGGTGCAAATTTAAGCAGTCCCAATTTAGTTTCGGCAAGAAAAAATTTTGCATTTCTGATATCAGCTTTACGACAATTTTCTTCGCCAAAGTTTTTTAATTCTGGGACCAACTCAACAGCATAAACCGTGCCTTTCGGACCGACAATATCTGATAGTAACGCTGTCGTCCAACCAGACCCGGAACCGACATCCAAAACTTTGTCGCCCGGCTTGGCATCCAACCATTCTAACATCATCCGAACCGTAGTTGGTTGGGAGATCGTCTGTCCCTCACCAATCGGTAATGGAATATCATCATAAGCCGAATCCAGATATTCTGGCAATACAAAATTCCTGCGATCTACTTCTTCGAATGCCTCATTTATTAGATCCTCCCCATGATTCATAATTCACGATTTATGATTCAATTTTTATCTTCCACAACACTTTTTATACTTTTTACCACTTCCGCATGGGCAGGGATCATTGCGGCCAACTTTTTTACCAACGCGGATTGTCTGGTTGCCACCTCCGCCGCTGCCGCCTTCTTCCATTCGTTCAAAAACCGTCTTTCCAGCCTGCCTGCCGGTAGGCATGGCTTGGCGGATTGTTGTTGTTACACCTGTTTTTGTATCTCTTTCACTCTTTTCTTCAACCGGTTTTCTTTTTTCATCTGGCTCTTCTCCGACATCCTCAAGCCGATCTGGATCCGGCGCCTGATATTCAAGCGGCCGCTCCTCTCCAGTTGGCTGTGGTTGCGGCTGAGCCTGCCTGCCGGTAGGCATGGCTTGGATTTCAATTCGATAAATTGACCTGACAACTCCGGACTTGATGGCAGAAAGCAAATCTTGAAATAAACGATAAGCTTCCTTTTTGTAGGCCACCAGCGGATCAGTTTGCGCATAACCCCGAAGCCCGATACCGGTTCGCAGTTCTTCCATTGTTGTCAGATGTTCAACCCAGAGCATATCAATTGTTCGAAGATAGACTACTTGCTCAATTTGACGCATAATTTCCTTGCCATAATTTTTTTCTCGTTCATCATAATACTTGCGGGCAAAATCGAGAACGCTATCAAGCGAAATATTTCCAATCTTGCCTTCGCCGAATATGGCTTCAACTTCTGTTTTCAGGCTTGTCTCGAGCGAAGTCGAGAGATTCTCCTGCTCCGAGGCCAATGCCGCAAACATACCCTGAATCTCTTCTTCAACCATCAAAAGTATTTCATTTTTGATATCGTCATTGTTGGCTGAAACGGATTCAAGGATTTTTCGCCGCTTGGCATAAATATATTTACGATGTGAATTCATTACGTCATCGTATTCAACCAAATGTTTGCGAATATCAAAATTATGGCCCTCAACTTTTTTCTGAGCTCCTTCAATTGAGCGCGAAATCATCTTATTCTCAATCGGCATATCATCTGGCAAGCCTAATCTTTCCATCAATATTTTCAGCCGCTCGCCGCCGAAAATCCGCATTAGGTCATCTTCCATTGAAACATAGAACTGACTTGAGCCAGGATCGCCTTGACGTCCGGAACGACCGCGGAGCTGATTATCAATCCGCCGCGCTTCGTGCCGTTCGGTGCCGATGACATGTAGCCCACCGAGCTTGGCAATGCCCTCGCCCAATTTAATATCAGTGCCGCGGCCGGCCATGTTGGTGGCGACGGTAACTGCACCACTTTGCCCGGCTTTCATGATGATTTTCGCTTCCCGCTCGTGGTTTTTGGCATTCAAAACTTCATGTTTTATCCCCCCGCGTTTCAAGTATTTCGACAGCTCTTCATTTTTTTCAACCGAAACCGTGCCAACAAGCACCGGCTGGCCTTTTTTTTGTCGCTTGGCAATGTCAGCAACTACCGCCA
>CAZHFJ010000082.1:0-1990 GCA_964531145.1 uncultured Candidatus Saccharibacteria bacterium
TTATGATGATTCCTTCGGAGAATTATGCTTCCAAAGCTGTGAGAAATGCTGTTGGAAGTATTCTAATGAATAAATACTCCGAAGGCTATTCCGGCAAAAGGTATTATCAGGGGAATAAAATTGTCGATGAAATTGAAACTTTTACGATCGAGAAGGCCAAAGAACTTTTTAAGGTAGAGCACGTTAATGTTCAGCCGTATTCAGGTTCTCCCGCAAATGCAGAAGTATTATTTGCTCTTCTTAATTACGGTGACAAAATAATGGGATTAAAACTTTCATCCGGCGGGCATTTAACTCATGGACATCCGGATATTACTTTTTCCGGAAAATATTTTACGTCCGTACAATTCGGTACGGACGACGGAGTAATCAACTATGATGAAGTTGAAGAACTTGCAAAGAGAGAAAGACCGAAATTAATGATTATCGGTTCGACTGCATACCCGCTTATTTTTGATTGGGAGAGATTGGGGGCAATTGCAGATGCAATTGGCGCATGGTTTGTTGCAGATATTTCCCATGTTGCCGGCCTTATATTATCAGATGTTTATCCTTCTCCGGTTGCCTACTGCCATGTAGTTACTACAACAACACATAAAACATTAAGGGGGCCAAGAGGGGCTATAATCATGGTCACTTCAAAGGGAATTAAAAAAGATTCTGAACTTCCGGGGAAAATTGATAGAGCTGTTTTCCCCGGTCTTCAGGGAGGCCCTCACAATAATACAACTGCGGGGATTGCTATAGCCTTGAGCGAAGCCGAAAGGCCCAGCTTTAAAGAGTACGGGAGGCAAGTAGTTGCTAATGCAAAACTTCTGGCAGAACTTCTCAAAAAAGGAGGACTCACTATAGTTACAGGAAAAACCGAGTGTCATTTAATAGTTGTTGATTTACGGCCCTTGGGGGTTTCGGGCAGTGTTATTGCTCAGGCTTTGGAGGATGCGGGGATTATAGTAAATAAAAATTCTGTACCTAACGATTCTGCTCCACCATATCGTCCATCGGGAATCAGACTCGGTACCCCAGCGATTACAACAAGGGGAATGAAAGAAAAGGAAATGAAAATAATTGCCAAGTGGATTCTTGAGGTTGTTAAAAATTCGGCTGACGAAAAACTTCAGCACGATATTGCTTATAAGGTAAAGAATCTTTGTAGTAAATTCAAATGTCCATAATATTTAACGGCAGAGCTTTTGCCAGAGAGAAAGAGATAGAGATAGAGAAAAGAGTGAAAACTCTTAAAGAAAAAGGGATTATTTCTTGTTTGGCTTCGATTCTGATAGGAGACGATCCAGCCAGTAAACTCTACGTTGGCTTAAAGAAAAAAGCCGCCGAAAGAGTTGGTATTAGATTAGAAGTTTTTGATTCGGTTGATGAGATTGGGAGGTTGAACAGAGATAAAAATGTCCATGGAATTATGATTCAGCTTCCGCTACCTGAAACAATGCTAAATGCTAAAACCCAAATGCTAAATTTGATAAGACCGGAAAAAGACGTCGATGGCTTGAGGAAAGATAGCCCCTTCGTTCATCCTACTGCCATGGCGGTTTTGCAAGTTATTGAGATTGCTAAATCACTACTCACTGTTCACAGATCACCGTTCACCATCTGTGTTGTTGGAAAAACCGGAATGGTAGGAAGTGCGCTTTTGAGAGAAATTAGAAATACTGACTATAAACTTGTAGAGAAATCAGAAGATGCAGATATATTGGTTAGCGCAACAGGATCGCCTAATATAATTAAGGCAAATATGGTCAAAAAAGGTGCAATTGTTATTGATGTTGGTTCTCCTAAGGGAGATATTGACCCTTCTTGTTACGAAGTTGCAGGTTTCGTTACCCCCGTTCCGGGAGGAATTGGTCCGATTACAATTTCCTGCCTTTTGGAGAATCTGATTGTATCCGCTGGCAAGGTTTGTTAAAATAGCATCCTAGTGACTATAAGCAAAGCTTGTCACAAATAAATTTATGATTAAAGTTTCAGCTGAAGA
>CAZHFJ010000083.1:0-1987 GCA_964531145.1 uncultured Candidatus Saccharibacteria bacterium
TTGCGGAAAGAGAGGGAGATCCAAAAAGTTTTCAAGATTGGCAGATCAGTAAAATCGGCCAATTTTTCTATCAGATACGCGCCGAACCGCTTCGGCAATAGTCGTTTTGCTATTGTTGCCGGCACAAAAGTTGATAAGCGTTCGACTCGTCGCAATGCTATTAAGCGGCAAATCAGAGAAGTTTTGCGCCAAACCCGGTCAGAGATTCCTCAAGGATACGATTATGTCATCTCGGTGTACAGATTGCCCGGCTGGCCGTTAAAACAGGTGGACATCAAGCAAGAAATAGCATTGCTGATGAAAAACATTAAATAGGATAAAAAAGATGATAAAGAAGATCAAGATGATAAAACAATCCGGCAATAAAACAATTTTTCAAAGAATTTTGGTCAAGCTCATTGAGCTCTACCAAAATTTTTTATCCCCCGATCATGGCTGGTTTTCGGATCGCTACCCCGGTGGGTTTTGCAAATATCACCCAGACTGCTCAGAGTACTGCAAGCAAGCGATTGATAAGAAAGGGACGATCAAAGGTATGGCTTTGGGTACTTGGCGAATATTACGCTGCAACCCCTGGAGTGGTGGAGGAGTTGACGAAGTCAAGTAGAAATTCCAAGATGCAAGACACAAGAAACAAATAATATCCAAATTGCAAGTTCCAAATTCCAAACATTTGGGCATTTGAGATTTGAATATTGGAATTTGTTTGTATCTTGTTACTTGTTTCTTGTAGCTTTAATTTAAGCACCCTATGTCCAACTTTTTTACTCAAATCCTCTTTATCCCGATTTACAATCTGCTAATGTTTTTTGTCTGGTTGCTGCCGGGCAATAGTTTAGCTATGGCGATCATCACCGTCACTATAATACTTCGTGTCGCTCTTCTGCCATCTTCAATAAAAGCTTCTAGGTCCCAGCTTGAACTTCAAAAACTTCAGCCGCAGATGAATGAAATCCGGGCGAAATACAAAAAGGATCAGAAAAAGCAGTCAGAGGAGATGATGAAACTTTATAAAGAGCACAAAGTTTCGCCTTTTGGCTCCTGCCTGCCTTTGATTATTCAGCTGGTGGTTCTTGTTATTTTCTACCGGGTGATTATGATTGGTTTTAATGCCGATCACTTCAATCTACTGTATTCATTTATAGCTCATCCAGCTTCTATAAATCTCAACTTTTTTGGTATCAACATGGCTAAACCAAATCTCTGGACTTTGCCGATTATTGCTGGCGCTTTGCAGTTTATCCAGGCTAAAATGATACCTCAGCCGCCGATGCAGAAAAAGTCAAATGATCCAATGGCCCTGATGAACAAACAGATGGTTTATTTTTTCCCGTTTATCACTGTTTTTATTGCTAGATCTCTGCCGGCCGGATTAGCAATTTATTGGATTGTGACCTCGATCTTTATGATTTTTCAGCAGTGGTATATCAATTCTAGATTCGGACTCGGATTTTTCGGCCGATTCCCGGCAGTCGCACCGGCAAAACTGCCGGAATATACTCTGGAAGACGAAGCGGCGTCTAACGGCACAGAGAAAGAGGAATTCAAAAAAGAGCGAGCAAAAGGGGTGGAAATTACTGTCAGAAAACGACGATAATCACAAACGGATGGCGAATTGTCCTAATAGCTAACGGCGAATAAAACCCTAGAAAATAAAAATCCGCATTCAAATGCGGTTTTTTAATGGCGGATTCGAATCCACTTTTTGGATTCCGTCTGTACTCACTTTGTTCGTTTGGCGGTGTCTGTTTGAAAATATCCGAACGGAACTGGCTGGGCCCCGCCTGCGTTGAAACTTCGGCGGGCAGGTCGGCGTGGCGGAATTCCCCCCAAACCCCCCTTCCGCCCGCCTCGCCTTGCCTGCCCGACCGATAGGCGGGAACCGGAGCGGAAAGGACGATTTCAAGTTTTTCTTTGGCGGCTAAACAATAGACTTTTCCGCCCAAACATTCGTGCCGTCATTTGTTCCGTAAAACGCTTCTTTTTT
>CAZHFJ010000084.1:0-1905 GCA_964531145.1 uncultured Candidatus Saccharibacteria bacterium
TACATTTTTGAAAAAATCTATACGCAAATGAACATGGTCTGTTAGACAAATATCTTTTGCAACCTTAAGCATCTCTTTTGCTTTGTTTTGTGCTTGAGGCGCGATGATATATGGAATTGTAATATCTTCTTCGTGTCTATCCATACCAGCCCTCGTCGCCAAGCGTTCATGTTCGGAAATTATTATTTTCGCTGACAAGCCATCAATCGCGGTTAAAACGCGATTTTCAAGCCGGCCGATTTTTGTATCGAATTTCTTCTCAAGATGATCAAATCGGTCATCATGTTCCAGCAACTTTTTGATAACCCTGTCTTCTTTCATATTTTTATTTTAACATTGCCAAATTTAGGTTGCAATATCGCGTTTCTCAAAGGCAATCAGACCGGCGAGAGCAAAAATAATAATTACGCCAAGAAAAACCCAGATGCCGACTTTGTCTAATTCATTGTGGATCAATATTTTTACCGCATCGAAATAATGAAAAAAAGAAAGATATCTCAGATCGGCGTATTTTTCCTTTAAAGTGGCGACAATATTGGCAACATACATAAGAACAATAATTCCTGCCGAAATAAAGTAAACCTTTCCACGTTCAGAAAACATTGCTGACAAAAACATTGCAATTGAGAAAATTGCCAGACCGAAAAGAAAGGCTGTAAGCGCCAGCGAGGAGTAGTTGCGAATCTGAACTTCAATATTAAAAATTTTTGCCAAAGGAATTGCAGCATAAATTGTCAAGGCGACAAAAACCAAAATTGTTAATGCTCCAGCTAAATATCTTGAAATAAACAACTTTGTTCTGGAAATTGGCACCGAGAGCAAAAGCTCAATTGTACCTTTTTCAATTTCATTAGCGATCGCTGCGCCAGCGGTAGAAATTGCCAGAATTATAAGAAATAACGGCCAGGTGATCGAATAGAGTTCAGCTGATAAAAAGTTCTCAAGATGGGCAAAACTGTAATCTTGCAAATTAAACGCCTTCATCATTTCTGGCGGCATAGATTTGAGCATCTGATCCCACTGCTCTTGCTGGCTGGCAAATGAGGGGAACATCGCGACATACATCAAAAGAAATGCCAAAGTAACAATGATATAAATTGCAATTACCAGTTTTCGATCACGAATTGTCCGCCAAATCATTGAGAGCATTCATCTCTTCCCGTAAAATTCTAGGAAAATTTCCTCTAGCGTCGCATGTGATATTTCTAAATCCTTGAGTTGATATTTAGCCAACTCTGAGAGTAGCGGGTTAATTTCACCCTTAGTCTTAATAATTAGCGTACCATCAATTTCTTCAATCTTATCAACGCCTGGCACTTTAAAATCTGCCAGCTTAAAGTTATCAACAAAAGTAGCGGTGACAGTATGCATCCGTTTTTCTTTTAGGTTTTTAATATTCTCAACTGCCACCATTTTGCCGGCTTTAATAATGCCAACACGATCGCAAATCCGTTCAACTTCAGATAAATTATGCGATGAAATAAAAACAGTAGTTCCCTTTTCACCTGACTCCAGAAGTAGATGGTGAGTAATGTTTTGCAGCAGCGGATCAAGTGCCAAGGTTGGTTCATCTAAAATTAAAAGTTTCGGCTCTTTCATTAAAGCCAAAACTATACCTAGTTTCTGTTTATTGCCAGATGAAAGATGGTGAAATTTTATTTTAAGATCTAGATCAAGTTGTTTCGCTAGCTCTCTTGCAGCTGATTTTTTGCCGCCAAAACTCTCGCAAAAATTAACATGATCAAGACCGGTCCAGCTGTCATAAAGTCGGACATTGCCTGGGAGATAACTAATATCACTTTTTAAAACTTCTGAATCAGCTTGCGCATCTTTGTCTAAAATTTTAATTTCACCGGCAGTCGGTCGAATAAAATCCATCATACAACGAATTGCTGTTGTTTTGCC
>CAZHFJ010000085.1:0-1902 GCA_964531145.1 uncultured Candidatus Saccharibacteria bacterium
GTATCTTGTTTCTTGTAACTTTATAAGAATCAGTGAGAGTTTATACTACATATGACTTATCGAATTGAAAAAATTAACGAACTCATAAGCCAGCAGCTCTCAATGATATTTTTAGCTGATTTCCCCGGAGAAATTATTACTATCAATTTTATTCATACGAACCCTGATTTATCCGAATCAAAAATCTATTTGAGTGTTAGCTCTAATCACAAATCAATTTATGATGAATTGTCTGCTCGGGCCGGCGAATATCGAAAAATATTAGCGGAGAAACTATATTTACGCAAAATGCCCAGACTCCAATTTATTCGGGATGAGATGCAAGAGTCAGTCGAGAAAATTGAGAAGATTTTGGACAAAAACGAGCGCTCGCCATAAACTTCAGCGAACGCTCAGGCACTACTCGGGGAAAACTCACCTGCGCTGACTAGCAGGACTTCTTGCCCTGCAGCACGGCAGATGCAGCAGTACTTTTGCTTTCGATTCCGTGGGCCGCAGGCATCGCATTGCTTATGTCCGCAGGCTGGACAGCTCTGTCGATGGCTATCCGGGATGGTGCCGGTAGCTGGATCAGCTCCGCATTCACCGCAAATCTCCGGCAGTTCATCCTCATACATGCACTCACAGGCCTGGCAGAAGAAGAACGTGGGAGGTGATGTCAGGGAGATCTTTCCCTTTGACCGCGACGATTCTTGGGCGTCTTCATCCAGCTTAGCATCAAGCCATTCCCCCAAATCCGCTCTGTCTTTGTCGGTCACCGGACGATATTTGACATCGAACATACTTCTCATGCTTGGTCTGTAATGGTAGCCACCGCGACCCAGGGCGACCTTGATCACAATATGATCCCTGGACGCAGGATCCGCAGAGGCATCTTCTGGCGTCAGAGCAATATTGATCGTTCCATGCCACAAAGGCTTGCGATGAACTTTTACGCAGCTTACCATGGCAACTAGCACATACTGATCCGGATCAACGGACGGTTCACTCATCCTCCTTCACCTCTTTTTGCTTTTGATATCTGCTGCAGCCTAAATATAACTAAGCAAAAATAATCGCTTTTGTCAACTTCACAAAGTGATTATTTTTTGATATTATGAGTTAAAATATGAGCAAAATGAAAACTAAGTTGTTTTTTACTGCGGCCATAACTATTTTCGCTTTGGCTAGTTTTGTTTTGATGATTTTTAATTATAATCCATTCAAGGCTGACCTTTCAGTTTTTACTATATTTTACGCCTCCCTATTTATGACTCTATGCGGAGTGATTACTTTCCTCATACTTTTTATAAAATCACGTACTCTCGCTAATCCTTCATCAGATATCTTCTGGCCATCTGTGCGACAGGGCGCACTTTTCTCTCTAATAATTACTATTTTACTTTTACTCCAAGGAATGAGAATTCTCGATCTTTGGGTCGGAGCTCCTTTGGCAATTGCCATCTTACTCCTTGAGCTATTTTTTCGCCACAGCAAATTCAAGAAAGCATAAATGAAACCAAGAGGTAGTCTACATCCAATCAGCCAATTTCTTCGCGAGACAATACGTGTATTTGAGTCTCTGGGCTTTGAAGTTTATGAAAGTCCGGAAGTTGATACCGAGTGGAATAATTTTGATGCTTTGAATGTTGCGGCTGATCACCCAGCTCGAGATGAACAAGATACATTTTGGCTGACTGATGGCCGAGTACTCCGAACCCATACTTCTAATGGCCAGGTTAGGGCAGCAAAAGAGAGAAAACCAGCAATAAAAATTGTAATTCCCGGCCGCTGCTTCCGCAACGAAGCGACAGATGCTAAACACGAAACGACTTTTTATCAGCTCGAGGGCCTGTATATTGACAGGGATGTTAAGGTCGGGCATCTTTTCTGGACCCTGAGTAATTTTTTGCAAAAAATGTA
>CAZHFJ010000086.1:0-1810 GCA_964531145.1 uncultured Candidatus Saccharibacteria bacterium
CGCATTACACTAAGAAATACTAGCAAAAATCGAAACTTTTTTCAAGCCAAATTGTTGACGGCGGAAATAATATATGCTATTATTTTGCCAGTTCGGAGATTCCGCACTTGTACGAGTGCGATGTTGTCAGGGAGGTTATGCCGCTATGAGTGAGCAAAGGTATTCGCCGAGTAAGACTCCAGAGTGGTGGGATTACACGTCCTTCGACTTGGACAACCCCGTCGCAATCTGTGGTCCGGTTGGTCCGGTCGAACAGTTGCCACTGGTGGCGGCGATCATCAACAACCTCAAACTTGACGTCCGAGATGGCTACTTCGCTGGCATGGACGAACTCTGGGAGAACGGCCAGGCGATCCCCTATGAGCATGACCTGTGCTTCCGCCGGATTGACATGGAGTGGTGCTTCAACCTGATCCGGCCCGATCCGCACTAGCCCCACCATGGGCAGCAAGAACCACAGCCCCGATTCACTCGAGTCGGGGCTGATTTTGTTTCTGGAACTGGAAAATCAATCACCAATCAGCTATAATCAATCTCGACGGGCCAGTAGTTCATCGGTAGAATGCCTCATTCGCATTGAGGAGGTAGAGGGTTCAATTCCCTCCTGGTCCACCAAGGAATTATATGACTGAAAATATTATCATCAAAAACCAACCTTTCACTAAATCTGAGGCGAAAATTGTTCAGGCAGAGATTCGCAAATCACCTGATATTACCGGTTATAGTTTGCGGGAACTTTTATGGCAGAAAAATGTTTTTAAGGCCTACAAGGACAAAGAATTTGCCGGCGCTTGTAACAATTTTGATTTTCCGCCTTGGCTTCCGTCTGGGCTCTGCCCTGCCGAGACCGACGGCGAGACAGGTAGCGGATTCTGGACAGAACTTTCGGGATTCTTGGTTTTACCAAAATTCCGTGGCCAAGGGATTGGCAAATTATTGTACAAATCAGCTTTTCAGGACGCGGAGGATAGAAAAAGAAATATCTATGTCGTCAGCTGTAATCCGGCGATGCAAAAAATTATGCGCGGGAGTAATTTAACAATTATCACTAAATTTCGCCAGTTACCACGGGTCATCAGATTGCATTCGCTTAGTTTCATCATTAGCTGGTACAGATTGTTTGAGACGATCCGAAAAGCGCTATTTATGAAAAAATCAGGCAAATTTATTTTTGGCTATAAGATTTTCTAGCGGCCGCTTAACTCAGTGGTAGAGTGCTTCATTTCCGCCAAAGGCGGACAGGCACACCCGCCTGCCATAGCGCACCTGTAGCTCAGTGGTTAGAGCGCTTGATTCACATTCAAGAAGCCGTCCGTTCGAATCGGACCAGGTGCACCAAATTGCGGCGGGCAGGTCGAAGAAGTCACAGGTTCAAGTCCTGTAGCGGCCACCAATGCTAGTTTTAAGTTTTAAACTTTAAGTTTTAATCTTGACAGATGTTAATAACTGCTCACGCATTAACTGGAGCGTTCATTGGCAAAGAGGTTGGATATCCGCCTCTAGCTTTTTTGCTTGGGCTTCTATCTCATTTTGCTCTAGATGTGATTCCTCACTGTGATGGTCCCGACGACAAACCAGGAAAAAGTAATGGTATGCCAAAAAGTACCGGACAGTATTTTTTTGTTCTGGCAGACGTTATTGTTCTGGCTATTTTATTTGGCTTTCTGAATAAACAGCACGAAGTTACCTATGGTTTTGTTTGGGGTGCGGTTGGCGGAATTTTTCCCGATTGTATTGACAATGTGCCATTCTGGAGTCATCAACTTAGAAAGCTCCCGAGGATTAAACAATTTCATCAGTTCCATTCAAT
>CAZHFJ010000087.1:0-1792 GCA_964531145.1 uncultured Candidatus Saccharibacteria bacterium
TGCCGATATCGAAGATAAAATAGTATTTTTGCGTGTTGATTGGAATGTGCCGCTGAAAGAAGGCAAGATTACTGATGATACTCGAATAGCTGCCACAATCCCAACGATTCAATTCTTGCAGTCAAAAAACTCTAAAGTTGTTATCGGGACTCATCTGGGTAGGCCCGAAGGTGAAATTGTCCCGGAGCTAACAACTTCGATTTTGGCCAGAAAATTTTCAGAGCTGACAGCCGGAAAAGTCTATGCCACTGATTACGTTATTGAACACCGCGTCAGGGAACAAGTAAAAAAATTAAAATCAAAAGATGTTCTCGTTCTGGGTAATCTTCGTTGGTATGCCGAGGAGCAAAATAATAATCTAGCATTTGCCAACATCTTAGCTAGTTATGCCGATATTTATGTCAATGATGCTTTTGCCGTCAGCCACCGCGCCCATGCCTCAGTTGAAGCCATCACGAAATTCTTACCTAGTTATCCGGGTTTTTTGCTAGAGAAAGAGATCACTTCACTTGGGCTTCTGACCGAGGCGCCAAGACATCCCTTTTTATTAGTCTTGGGTGGAGCCAAAATCAAAGATAAAGTTGGGCTGATAAAACGCTTTATCAAGATTGCAGACTACATTCTTATTGGAGGGGCAATTGCCAGCACTTTCAAATATTTTAAAGGCGAGGATATCAGCCAGTCATATTATGAACCCCAGCTAGAAGATACAATTGAGGAGATTGTTGATGTTACTGCTGGGAAGTTAATATTGCCGATTGATGATCGAAGAGCTGATCTTGGAGAAGGGAAGTTTTCAATTTTGGATATCGGGCCGGGGACAGTTGAAAATTTCAAAAAATATATTAATCAGGCAAAAACTATTTTTTGGAACGGAAATATGGGGCATAGTGAGGAGAAGGAATTTGAATTCGGGACACTAGAAATTGCTAAGGCAATTAGCGATAATAAATTCATCAGAGTTGTTGCTGGTGGGGATACGATTGGTTTTATAAATTCTCATGGTCTCATCTCTGGTTATAGTTTTATCTCAACTGGTGGTGGCGCCGCTTTAGAGTTTCTTGCTGGTATTGAACTACCCGGCTTAAAAGTTCTGGGTTATTATGATAAATAAACTTAAAAATCAAAACTCCGTGCCTACCCTGCCTACCAGACAGGCAGGCGGCAGGCAGGCAAAAATCAAAATTTTGGTAGGCACTCCGTGCCTGGGTTTTCTTAATTTGATCCCAGTTTTGAGTTTTGACTTTTAAGTTTTAAATTTTTTTATTATGTTTGCATCAGCGCGAGAATTATTTAAGCAAGCCGAAGAAAACAAAGTGGCAATCGGCGCTTTCAACACTAATAATCTTGAAGTCACTCAAGCAATCATTGCAGGAGCAGAGAAGTTGCAACTTCCAGTAATTATTCAAACAACGCCCTCGGCAATCCAGTACGCCGGATTGGATGAAATTTTCGCTCTGGTCAAAGAGTTGATTAATGACACGAAGATTCCGGCAACAATTCATCTGGACCATGCGACTGAAATTAATTTGGTGAAAGAATGTCTAGAGAAAGGATATCGCTCGGTGATGTTTGATGGATCGAAGCTGCCATTCGAGGAAAATGTTGCAGTGACGAAAAGAGTTGTCGATCTGGCCCATCGTTATGACGCTTTTGTCGAGGGCGAAATAGGCCGGATTGCCAAGGGGGAAGAGGGAGTGGATGAGGGAGAATCCAATTTCACCAATCCCGAAGAAGCGACCAAATTTGCAGTTTTGACCGGGGTTAACTCTTTGGCGATTTCCATCGGCAA
>CAZHFJ010000088.1:0-1789 GCA_964531145.1 uncultured Candidatus Saccharibacteria bacterium
CCGTTCTTTATGTTTTTGGTCGGGGAATATTTACTAAAAACTGGTCTGGCTCCTCACCGTTTTTTAAATTTTTACATGGTGAACAAGACGTCAGGCTCAAAGGTGAGGGCGATGGCCGAATAAATATCCTTTTTCTCGGTTATGGCGGCGCCAAACATCCCGGAGGCAGCTTAACTGATACAATTCAGGTGATATCAATTAATCCGGATGATAAAAGTTTGGCAATGCTTTCAATCCCGCGCGATTTATATGTCACAATGAAAAGTCCCAGCTACGCCGGCAAAATTAACAGAGTTTATAACCTTGGGAACGAAAAAACTAAGGAAGGTGGAGCGAATTTAATGAAACAGAAAATCGGCGAAATTCTTGATCTGCCGATTCATTATTATGTCGGAGTTGATTTTACTGGTTTTAAGAAAGCGGTAGATGCGGTTGGGGGAATTGACGTTTATGTTGACAAGGATTTGTACGATCCATCTTATCCGGCTGACGATATGATAAATTTCAGCCCGTTTAAGATTTCGGCCGGAATGCAACATATGAACGGAGACACTGCCCTGAAATATGCTAGAAGCCGCGAATCAACCTCTGATTTTGACCGCTCCGCACGCCAGCAGAAAGTCATCTCCGCTTTCAAAGATAAAATTCTCTCAAGCGGCGTTTTAAATAATCTCGAAAAGGTGATTTCCCTGGCCAATATTGCTGGTTCAAACATTAAAACTGACCTTTCGGTCGCTGAAATTAAAGAGTTGGCAAAAATTGTCAAGGAACTTGATAAGAGCAAAACTATTAGTAAAGTTCTTGACAATGACCAAGACGGTCCATTTTATTCCGATTCGAGCTCTGGCACATTTTATCTCAAGCCGAAATCCGGAAGTTGGAAGGAGGTTCAGAAAATCGCTCACGAAATCTTTACTGATCCATTCCTGAAGCGCGAGGCAGCCAATATTGAAATCATTAATGCCTCGCACAGCAGCATTGCCACAATTGCTGACCTATCTTCAACTTTAAAGAGTTATGGTTATAATATTGTTAAAACCTCAACCAGTAAAAGTTTCCAAAAAGAAACTGAAATATACGATTACTCCAACGGCAACAAAAAATATACTCTGGAATTTCTGGCTAACAGACTTAGAGCCAGTGTCATTACAAAACAGCAGAGTTCTGGAGCGGGGGTTGATTTGCAATTGATAGTCGGCGATAATTACAAAGAAGCTTATGTTAAGGGTAAAAATTGATAAAATTGTTTCTAAAATAATTCTGGCGATTTTGTTAGTCTGGGGCTCAGCCTCATTTTTTCTTTTTACCAGCCTGCCTTTGATTAAATGGTCGGTAGCGATTTTGGGTCTAGCGGCACTAACTCTCATTTTTTTGGGTCTTGGCGAACTCTTTCTACTTCTTTTCATCAATTTCACCAATCTTTATGCTTTTTACGGTTTTTTGTTTACCTACAATCTCCCACTTTATATCGTGATGATTGGTCTTGCGATAGTTTCCGGAGCCAGTTTCTTTATTTTGGGCCGGAAAATGATTGGTGAAGAAAAGAATTTTCTCCTGATCTTAGTGTTTTTTGTCCTTGCTATGCTTGAACTTTATCTAGCGCTTAGCTATTGGTTAATCAACCCACTTTCTAGAAGCCTGATAATATTAGTTTTTATTTATCTTTTCTCGGGGTTTCTATCTTCGATAAAGGGAGAGATCTTCGCCAAAAAAAATTTCCGAACATATCTTCTGACTGCAATTATTATTCTCATAGTCTTGGTATTTACAATTTCTTGGGGTCATTAAC
>CAZHFJ010000089.1:0-1785 GCA_964531145.1 uncultured Candidatus Saccharibacteria bacterium
GTTCTACCTCCTCCTGTAATTTTCGCTCTTTTCTTTCTCTCTGTTTCTTGCCCATAACTAGATTCCTGGTTTTTTAAGGTGGAAGTTAGTTGCTCTCTGAAAAGCATCAGCAATCTCAATAATTTTCCCCTCGCCCAGATGCGGACCAATTATCTGCATCCCGACTGGTAAATTATCTTTGGTAAAGCCAGCCGGAATTGACATCGCCGGCACACCGGCTGGATTTATCGGCACTGTATCAACATCAGCTAAATACATTGACAGCGGATCACCAAGCTTTTCACCGATTTTAAAAGCCGGAAAAGGGGAGACAGGAGTTATGAGGACATCATACTTTTTAAGCGCTTCCTCGTATTCTTTTTTAATCAGTGTTCGAACTTGCGCTGCCTTTTTATAATAGGCGTCGAAGTAACCTGATGATAAAGCGTATGTTCCCATCATTATCGACCGTTTCGCCTCATTACCAAAAGCTTCGGTTCTGGTTTTGAAATACAAATCAATAAGATTTTGGATTTTGGATTTTGAGCTTTGGGTTTTTAACGGCGAATAGCCATAACGAATTCCGTCATAACGTGCCAGATTTGATGATGCCTCCGACTTAGCAATAATATAGTAAGCGGCAATTGCGTAGTCGGTCATTGGCAGCGACATTTCTTCGACTTCAGCGCCAAGTGATTTTAATTTTTCGATCGCCAATTTTAGAATCTTTTCAACCTCCGGATTCAAGCCAGCACCATAAAATTCTTTTGGTACACCGACTTTCTTGCCCTTTATATCCTTACCAAAAAAAGTTGTGTAGTCTGGCAATTTTTCTTTGACAGTCGTCGAATCCAGCGGATCGTTGCCGGCAATAGTATTTAAAATAATTGCAACATCGGCGGCTGATTTGGCAATCGGACCAATGGTGTCAAAGGACGAGGCGTAACTAATCACGCCATTTCGTGAAATTAAACCGTAAGTAACTTTTAATCCCGTAACAGAACAAAAACTCGCCGGCTGGCGGATTGAACCGCCGGTATCGGTCCCGAGAGCAAACAAACATTCATCTGCAGCAACTGCCGCGGCAGAACCTCCCGATGAACCGCCAGGCACCCGACTTGCATCCCAAGGGTTGTGAGTTGGACCAAACGCCGAATTTTCGGTTGACGAGCCCATAGTAAATTCATCAGTGTTAACTTTACCCAATATTATTGCTCCTGCATCGCTCAATTTCTTAACTACAGTTGCGTCGTATGCAGGAATAAAATCCTCAAGAATTTTTGATGCCGCAGTCGTTTTTATACCTTTAGTACAAAAAACATCTTTTAACGCAACCGGAATACCATCAATTTCCGATGACGGTTTACCACTAGAATATCTTTTATCCGATTCTTTTGCTTTGCGACGGGCAATGTCAAAAGTTTTTGTAATAAATGATTCAATTTCTGGTTCGACTTTTTCTATTCGATCAATAACAGATTTTAAAAGCTCTGACGATTTTATTTCGCCATTTTTTAATTTTTTAGATGCTTCTTCAATTGTTAACTTAAATAACTCAGTCATTATGGAAGACTCCAGGAACTTTAATTGAGCCGTTTTCAACTTCTGGTGTGTTCGATAACAACTCGTCACGCGACTCCCTATTACCAGAATTTATTACTTCATCATGGCGAAAGACATTGCTAAGTCCGGTTACCTGCGCAGTCGGTTCAACTCCATTTGTATCGACTTTATTAAGTAATTCAAAATTTTCCAAAACCGCACCAAGCTGGCCGGCAAATTTAGTTTCTTCCGCCTTAGAGAGTT
>CAZHFJ010000090.1:0-1666 GCA_964531145.1 uncultured Candidatus Saccharibacteria bacterium
TTCTTTTTTGTCGAATTTAATTTTTTATATAAAAACCCTAAAAATCTATAATCCTCCTAAAAACAAATCGCCTGAAGCCATCACTTACGGCCGACATTTAACTTACCTGAACTTCATCAATCCAATACTCGGCCAAGCCGATAATATCATCTTGGCACATTTTTGGGGCGTTGGACAGCTTGCCGTTTATTCTTTAGCCCGAGTTATGCCTGATAAAATCGGACCTTTTATCAAGCAGATAATAGGTGTTGGCCTGCCTAAGCTTGCTCAAAAAACCGTTGAGGATATAGAAAAAGTTTTTTACAAAAGATTACTGCAAACAGCTCTTTTGGGCGCGATTGTGGCAGCTGGTTATATTTTACTGGCGCCCGTTGTTTTTAAATACTTGATGCCGAAATATCTAGATTCGGTCTTTTATTCCCAACTTTTAGCAACTACTTTTATTTTTGCTGCGTCTATCGGCTACATAGGAACTGCTATGACTGCACAAAAAATGATGCGTCCCATTGTTTTGGGCAGTATTTCTTCCAGTATAATAAAAATAATTTTGTATATAGTTCTCGGTATTTGGGGCGGTATTTTTGGATTGGTTTTGGCGCAAGTGATCTATTATATTATCGTGTTTTTTATAAGCATCGCGCTTTGGAAATTTAAAAGCCCTGTTGATTAACTGATTAACAGGGCTTAATTCTATAGATGTCGGACATCTATGCTAAAAATCAATTTTTCGGCGGAGTTTCGCCATAATTGGAATCTCTGACGGCAGAACGCGCTTAATCCCATCGCCTTTGATTTTTTCAAACCTTCTGATTTCGTCAACCATCTGTTTAAATTCCTGCGGCTCTAAACTGGCCTTATGGTCAGAACCCGGCATGTTCTTATCCAAAGTAATATGCCTTTCAACCAAACAAGCGCCCATCGCCACAGCCATCACTGACGGTAAAATTCCAATTTCATGACCACTGTAGCCAATCGGAACACCGGGAAAAATCAGTCGGAGAGCATTTATAATCCGAAGGTTTATTTCACTGTCTTCGCAAGGATAATTGGCAACGCAATGTAAGATGATTAAATCTTCACGGCCAAGAATTTCAACCGCTTTTTCAATCCGCTCCATCGTACTGCCGCCGGTTGAAAGAATCACCGGCTTGCCGTTGGAACGAACGCGCTTCAAAAGATCAGCGTGAGTCAAACATGGAGATGCAATTTTGTGACACGGCACTTTATAGCCGTTCACAAAATGCACCGAGAGTCCGTCCCAAGAAGAAGCAAACCACATAATCCCTTTTTTTTGGCAAAGCAAATCAATTATATCGTATTCTTTCATGCTGAACTCAAGGGCATATTTGAGATCGCCGTTGGTCGTGTTAGACATATCGGCTTCAAGCCTTTTTCTCGACTCCTTCGGCAACACCGGCCATTCTGCGCCCTCGATTATATTTCTTTCTGGATCCAAAGCATTACAAATAATACTTTCATCAACTTTGCGCACTTCGGCTAATTGCGCTGGCGAATAAACTACATTCACTTGCCTCTTTTGGAATTTCACCGCATCGCAACCAACTTCAACTGCCGCATCAATCAACTTTTTGGCAATCTCCAAACTGCCATTATGGTTAATGCCGATTTCGGCAACTATAAAACAAGAATGCCCTTCGCCAACCCA
>CAZHFJ010000091.1:0-1652 GCA_964531145.1 uncultured Candidatus Saccharibacteria bacterium
TTTGTTAGCAATTATTTATGGATCAATGAGCCATCAGATCTAAAGGATATTGATTCGAAGGAACTAAAAAACATTCTTTCCACTTTCCAATTTACGAAATAGTTTCTTTTAAAAATCAACCCTGAGCAAAAACGAGCTATTGACAACAAATTTATCTGTATGTTACACTACAGTTGTAATTGATTTAGCTAAACACCCCTCGGCTCTGTCAAAGGATCCGAGGGTTTTATATTTTCGGCTGGCTGGAGTATAATAGAATTATGGAGAAAGATCTGGTTATTTTTGATGGCAGTAATTTTTATCATGGGGCGAAAAGGCTGTCTCCACGTACCCATTTGACTGATTTTAGTTATCGGGCGTTGGCCGAAGAAATTGCCGGAAGCAAAAATATAGAGATTGAGTATTGCGTTGGTGAAATTGTCCAAAAGAAACACCACGATAAATCTTTTAAACTTTATGCTAATCAGCAAGCTCTGTTCTATAATCTCGAAAAACAAAGTATCGCCATAAAAAAAGGTTTCATGCTCTATTCTAAGCTCAGTTTTCACGAAAAGGGAGTCGATGTTCAAATTGCCCTGGATATTTCAATTGGTGCTATAAAGAATAAATATCGAAAATGTTATATAATTTCATCAGATACTGATATTTTGCCAGCAATTTTGGAAGCTAGAGCCGAAGGCAAAAAAATCATTTATGTCGGGTTTGATAAAACAATCAGTCGGATGATGAAAGCCAATTGCTCGAAAATGATATGCATAAAAAAAGAAATGATTAAAAAATTTAGTTCATAAAAGAGGAGCAAATGAGCACATTTTGGAAAATTTTTATCACGGTGATCGTGTCAATTGCCATTGCCGGTGGCGGGACTTTTTATCTTATGCAACGGCAGGTTGACAGCATCAGAAACGATAACTTGGCGAAAATTGACGATTTGAATAAACAGATCATTGATGTCAACAAACAGCTCGCAGACGCAAAAAAAACAACAACAGCGGCAACAACAACTACGACTGTGAATGTTTATACCCATCCAGAACTGAAATATTCAGTAACTTTGCCGGCGGGATATGCTGGGGTAGATTATTTTGATTGCGAAGGAACTTGTACTTCTTATTTAACAATTGCCAAGAAAATATCTGACAGTTCTTATTATGATTCTGATGTCAAACTTACTTTTAATGCCGCAGGAAAAACTTTGGATCAGATGGTTACAAACATTGGGACGGATGTTGGTGGTGATATCATGATGATATCTGACGTTGTGATTGGCGGGGTGTCAGCAAAGAAATATGAAATAGGCGGTTTTGCACATGGTTTTGATTACTTTGCGGCTTCTGGGAAATACAATTTGTATATTAAGCAGTATCCCGATAATGACGCAAACCAGAAAGTTGTTGACTCAATTCTTTCAACTTTCAAATTTCCAACGAATTAATCATCAGAAAAATCAATCCTGAGTGCAGTCGTGGGGTTGATTTTTTGTTTGTTATCACTTAAGCTGGATTTATACCAGAGGGGACTGCTCTGGAATTTTTAGCTAAAGGATTAAGCTTCATTCGTTATTAGCCATTAGAAATATTAGTCATCCGTTCTTGCCATGAAAAATCCGCTTTCGTTTATTTTTAATCGTCTTTCACATGACATTGGCGTTG
>CAZHFJ010000092.1:0-1624 GCA_964531145.1 uncultured Candidatus Saccharibacteria bacterium
ATTGGTTGTCTAACACAATAATAACGAGCTGACAAATTGAATGCAAGCATTTGTTGCATAAAAAATCGTAGAAATTCCAAAAATAAGTAATACCCGAGCAACTTTTGTTGCATAAAAAGCGTTTATGCGACACCGAACAACCCAACGAGTGACCTTCGTTCCGCAAAGCGGAATGTTGCATAACTGCGGTTATGCGAGGGAGCGAGAGGCGCTTTGAGCTGGAGAAATTGAGGCGCCGGCGGAAAAGCGAGGGCGGGCAAAAATTTTTACCCCGTAGCGTTGCGAAGCGACTCCTTCGGGGCCTTCCCCCCAACCCCCTTCCTTTTTGCCCGCCTTCGCCAGAGGCGGACAGGCGATCTCAAAGTTTTTCAAAATTCAGCATTCGGATTTTCGCTAAAAAAAGTTCGGATTTCGTTCAGCGCTCAAGCCATTCGACTCATTATTCTTTTTCATAACATAATTCTATCACGGCTGAAAGCCATGAGCGAGTTATGAGATTTTCGAATAACGAGTCGAATGGCTCCCCGGGCTGGACTCGAACCAGCAACCTTTTCGTTAACAGCGAATTGCTCTGCCATTGAGCTACCGGGGACTATGAAAATAGTATCAAAAAACCACCTCCCTGTAAAGCAAAAGGTGATTTTTAGGGACGCATCCAAATAATATTTTAACTCCACTCTCCACAGCCGCATTTATCATTTTTGTGCATCATTTCATGCAATTCATCGGCATCTTTGTCGGCAACCAAGGCGATAATTTTATAATAAAGGGGTTTTCTTAAAAACAGCTTAGAGTTTTTTCATCTGGCGTTAAAAGTTGTACTATCGATCAGACCGTTAGAAGTGTTGTAGCAATTAAATCTGACCCAAGTTGTGTATATCCCAGCCGTGCAGTAGCCAAGCGATGCTGGCTGGATTGCAATTTTTTCAAAGATATGTATAATCTGGGCTAAGATCTGAAAGAGGGAAGTGAGAACGATGCCGGCAAAGTCGGGCAGGGATGTAAGAAAGAAGAAGGGTTCTGACCAGCAGCAAGGTCAGAAGCCGGAATTACCGGGATTCTGGGTGCGGATCAAGAACTTTCTCTTCGGCGGCGGAGCGAAGCAAGAAAAGAAAGTTGATTTTCCGCCGATGAAGAAGCTGAAGGGAGATTACTGGAAGCCGAGCAAAGACGAGAGTGACACTCCGCCGCTCTGATCGCTTTCGACTCGCGGGGGATTGCCCTTCGGGCAATCCCCCGCATTTTTTTAAAAATTATGCTACAATTATGATATAAATTAGCTGAGGTATATATGAATTCAGCGGAAACATTAACACCGCCAGAGTTATCCGACGAAGAAAAAGTCAGGAAAATTTTTGATCGTTTGATTGCAATAGTGGAATCAGAAGTAGATGAGAGTAGAGTGACTGATCCTCGTCATTCAAAAATGGTTTCTGACCTACTCGGAATATTAAAAGAGCAACAGGCGAATCTCGACCAGGGTTTGGAAAGTGTTAATCCCAATGCAGTAATTCATACGCTAAAATTGTTAATAAGGCGAAATTTCGAGGATACAGAAAACACCGAGGATTTAGCAAATATTGAAAGAATTTTTTCGCAAAAGAATAATCGATAATATTTTATG
>CAZHFJ010000093.1:0-1612 GCA_964531145.1 uncultured Candidatus Saccharibacteria bacterium
TTTTCTTTTCGGCGGCGATTGCTTCCAGAGGACTGTAGAATTCTTCAAACCAGAGCAATTTGTATAACTTGTATTTGGCACTGAAGGATTTTGGGCTTACCTTTGTTTTGTGTTCAAGAATTCTTCTTTGTAGATTGTTGGTTACACCGGTGTAAAAGACATTGTTGGTGTAATTGGTGAGAATGTAGACGTAATAGTTCTTCACGGCTGATTTTACTACGCTGCGCTTGATTTCTCACTTCGTTCGAAATGACAATGACGACGCTGCGCTGGTTTTCTCGCCGCTGTCAGACGCGGCTCGAAATGACTATCGATTGTGTTTCTCTTGGGAGACACGCAGAACTTTTTCTTTATTTTGCGTTCGGCAGCGGGGCAGGGGTAAAGTGGTCGCCAGGAACGGGGTGGAAGTTAGCTTATCAATGCCGAGCCTGATGGCAATTTGATACATACTTAAAGCAACCAGGTCTTCCGGTTTGTAGATTTCGCCGAATTCTTTACTCATAATTCCAGCATCACCGGCGCCGATGACAAAGGAAATTAAGGTCCCGGCATTGCCAAAAATCGCTTTTTGCAGCTCTTCACCAAGCTGGCCAATATATTGGTTGGTCAAACAAAGATCAAGCCGGTATTTGCGCGCCTCGGAAAGAATTTTGATAAAAGCGCTGGTGGCAAAATTTTGAAACTCGTCAACGTAAAGATAAAAATCCTTTCTTTCTTCTTCCGGAACCCGGATCCGGTTCATGGCGGCCAACTGCAATTGGGTAATAATCATCGCCCCGAGTAAAGCCGAATTGTCTTCTCCGATTTTCCCTTGAGAAAGATTGACCAGTAAAACTTTTCCTTGATTCATGATGTCTTCGAGGTTGATGGTCGAGCGGTAGGTGCCGATAATCTGGCGGATAGTCGGGGAGGAAACAAACTGACCGACTTTGTTTAAGATCGGCGAAACCGCCTCCGCCCTTAAATTTTCCGACATTTTGTCAAACTCATTGGTCCAAAAGCCTTTTAAAGTCGGGTCGGTCAAGCGCTCGACGATTTTTCCCCGGAAATTTTTGTTGGTTAAAAGATCGGGGATTTGGACTAAAGTTGGCTCCGGCGTTTCCAGTAAAGTCAAAAGAGAGTTGCGCAAAATATGTTCCAGCCGAGGACCCCAGGTGTAAGCATAAAGTTTATAGAAAATCGCGACGATGCCAGAAGCGACGAGCTCTTTGTAGGCAGGGTTGTGGACCTCAAGGGGATTAAGATGAAAAGGATGCCCGGTATCAGAAGGATCAAGATAACAAACATCGTTGACCCGATATGAGGGGATATAGTCCAAAAGAATTTCCGTTAAATCGCCGTGAGGGTCGATTACTGCCAGTCCCTCCTTGTTCCGAAGATCATTGATAGCCATATTGGCGATCAAGGTCGATTTACCGGTGCCGGTTTTCCCGATGATATAAATATGCTGGCGGCGATCGGGTTTTTTGATCCCGAAAATAGTGACTTTGTTTTTATATTCGGTTCGAGCAATAAAATTGATCTGTTTTTTATCGGCTTCGTCAGTATCAACTGCCGTCGGCAAATTAAGCGGTGGCTCGCTTTGACTTACTTTCCCCCAAGCGATGTTTTT
>CAZHFJ010000094.1:0-1507 GCA_964531145.1 uncultured Candidatus Saccharibacteria bacterium
TTAAAAAATTCAATATGACTTCAAAAGATATAATTGAGGCAGTAAAAAGAGTTATTTTACGCAAAAACTCTTAGGGATTTAATAATCCAGTTACAAAATCTACAACGGAACTATAAAAGTTTTTAATAGTATCGAATATTCCCATTGGGGGAGGTGCCGTTTCCAACAGAGGAGCTGATGTAGTGATTGGCGATGATTGTGTTGGCGGTAAAATCTGAATAACCTGAATTTCTGGTGTTTGGCTGGGAGGATGTAAAAGCGATGGAGATGGACTGGCAGAACCTTGCGGAAGTACGGGAATTATTTCCGGCGGAAAGGTGGAAATTGGGGATAATGATGGCGCCGGTGAAGGCGAGGGTCGGCAGGTATCGTCAATTTGATATTGAGCTTCTGGTCTGCCTTCATTTATAGGGATGCAGTCACTCGGGAAAGGGTTTTCATCAGCACACAAGCCATCCCACAACATCGGATTTCTTACCCAAACAAGTTCACCGGTGCAGGCTTGAGAGCAATCAGTTATACCTTCAATAATACTCCAGCCTTCAGGAACACATTGGCTAGAGAATGAATGACAGTATTTGTGATGCTCGTCCACAATTTTTTGGGCAAAAGTCGGAGTGTCTTGTTCCCGACATTGCGGCAGCGGAGCGGAAGGATTAAGCAGTTTCATAATCTCCACCCGTGCCGGTTTGCTGACAGTAGGGGAAACAAATTGTTGATAATTATCGCGATAGACAAGACCTAAAGAATCTGGAGTTTTGGAATGGGTACTAGGATCTTCAATGCAAGTATCGCCATTGTGGTAATACCTACCTTGCCACTGCCAGATATTAAAACCAAGATTTTGAGTCAATAGGTGTCCGACTCCTGTTTTTAGCACTCTGGCTTGATTTTCCCTTGAGTTTTGGCCTGTTTCATTACAGGAAAGGGCGCCAAATTCACCGACGATGATTGGTGTGAATGGATATAATTTTTTAAAATTATCTAGATGGGAATTTAGCGTCTCAGTAATTTCCTGATCGGTTTTTGCTTCCTGGTCATAAGTGGCAAAAGAAAGAAAATCATAAGATAGGGGCATTTGAATGGGTGATTCTCCGCCGGCCCAATTCATATTAATTAAAGAGTAGTCATGATAGCCGATTTTGAACCTGCTTCGTAATTGTGGATCAAGGCGTTGAGGCAAGCTGCCTAAGGTTGGCCGCAAAATGGAGGCAGTTTGTTTGGCATTACTGTTTCCATAAGTATTAAGGTTACACGGTTCGGCACCTTCGGTAAAGAAAAGAATGTAGACCAGGTCAGAATAAGGTTCGATGCGCCGCAAAAATTCTTGAACATAGGTTTCAAAAGCTTGATACATTGTCAGGTCGATTGTCCAACGGCAGGCATCGATGCCTTCCGGTGCCGGACCAATATAGTTCAATGGCAAAATTGCTTTCATATTGTTCTGCCGTAATAAATCAAGGCTGTTGGTTAATCGGAGAAAAGATGCGTCATTGTAGACCGGTGG